>NZ_JAWOVM010000068.1:0-25060 GCF_033339895.1 Vibrio sp. 1751 | reverse complement strand
CACTTTTTTCAAACTTTCTTCAAGCGTTTCCGCTTGGCTAATTTGGCTTGCTAACTTGGCTTCTTACTTTCGAAACTTAAGCTTCGAAGCGTTGCCGTGTCAGCGAGGTGGAATTATAGAGATTGCGATCACATTGGCAAGCCCTTTTTCTCGTTTTTTTTGATTTTTTTATCGTTCGGATAAATTTGCATCAAAAGCGGTCAAAAGAGCACGTTATTTCTACAGTTCTCTGAATTTATCTGCGAAAAGAGCCACTTTTTCCCAATTGGTGTACTCCATCTCTTTGGTCGTATCGGTTTCGCCACCCGTCATCGACATAATGAACCTAATCATAGTTCTGTCGAACCAGCTATAACGTGGGTAATAAAGTGCACCAGCAAAAACACCGATTAGCGTTGGTTTCCAAGGGGACTTAATTAGGAACTTGCGAATGTAGGCACTACCTTCAGGTGTATCCTTTCCTTGGTCCTCTTTACGAGCGGTTAAGTTTACGCAGAAAAATGCCACTTTATTTTGCTCCAATTGATTGAGGTTTCGCTCAATAAACTGGTATAGCTTTTTATTAAGATGGCCATAGCGAATAGAGGCGCCTATCAATACTCTGTCGTATTGGCTGAAGTCAATCGTCTCAACATTATGTAAATCCACCAGCTCACAATCGAAATCTGGAAGTTGTTCATCTATATAGTGGAGAATTTTTTTAGTCTGCCCTTCGCGGGAAGAGTATAGAAATAATGCTTTTGCCACGATTTCCCCTTAGCTACGCCAAAACGTCGGCGTAAGTAGAATAAGTAAGGTAAAGATTTCCAAACGACCAAACAGCATAGAAACTATCAATACCCATTTTGCTTTGTCGTTAACATCACCAAAGTGAAGCGCCACTTCTCCCAAGCCAGGACCGAGGTTGTTCAGAGTCGCAGCCACCGCTGAGAACGCACTAAGCTCATCCATTCCTGTTGCAATCAACCCCAACATACAAACCACAAATACCAATGCGTATGCGGAGAAGAAACCCCAAACCGCATCGACAACACGTTGCGGTAGGGCACTGCCACCTACTTTGATGGTGTAAACCGCGCGTGGATGGACTAAACGTTTTAGTTCACGCGCACCTTGTAAGGTAAGAAGCAGGATACGGATCACTTTCATGCCGCCGCCTGTTGAACCAGCACAACCACCGATAAAAGAAGAGAACAATAACAGCACAGGTAAGAAGAGCGGCCAATCCGCAAAACCTGTTGTCGTAAAGCCCGCTGTTGTGGATATTGATACGGTTTGGAACAGAGCCTGATCGAAAGCATCGTATGTCGATGTGTAAGAGTGATGTTTCAGTAATAATAGAAAGCAAATGATAAATAGCAGCACTTGAATAAACAAGAAGGCGCGAAACTCAGGATCTTTCCAGTAATACTTGGGATGTACGCCACCTGATGCAAATGCAGCAAAGTGCAGTGTGTAATTACATGCAGATATAAGCAGAAAAACCACAGTAATCAGGTTAATCGCGTAACTATCAAAATATCCGATGCTGGCATCGTGGGTAGAGAAGCCGCCAATAGCAATGGTGGAAAAGCTGTGACTGATGGCGTCAAATGGCGTCATACCAGCTAACCAAAAAGCCGAAGCACAGGCGATAGTCAGGCTCAAATAGATGTACCAAAGCGCCTTAGCAGTTTCTGCTATGCGCGGCGTCACTTTAGTGTCCTTGACTGGACCAGGGATCTCGGCGCGGTAAAGCTGCATACCACCAATGCCAAGTACTGGCAAAATCGCCACAGCTAATACGATGATTCCCATACCGCCGAACCACTGCAGTAACTGTCGATAGAATAGAATCGCTTTAGGTAACTCATCCAAACCAACAATAACGGTCGCCCCGGTCGTCGTGAGAGCAGAAAACGATTCAAAAAACGCATCTGTCACTGAGACGTTCGGGTTGTCAGCAATGAGAAAGGGGATCGAGCCTGCACTGCCAAGTACTGTCCAGAATAAGACGACAATAAGAAAGCCATCTCGAGCTTTAAGCTCGTGCTTATACCTGCGGTTTGGGTACCAACAAACGGCCCCACAAAACAGCAGAACAAAAAATGTCGTGACAAAAGGCACACCAGCACCATCTCGATAGATCAGCGCAACGAGTGCTGGCGCAAGCATAGTGACACTAAAGAGTGCGAGCAGTAGCCCGACGATTCGAATAATTGAACGAAATTGCATGGATAAATTGACTAGCGAAGCTGTCCCTGTTGCTTCCTGTTTTTCATTATTGTCCGTCTAGCGGAGTGACAATTGCCTTTGCCCCGCTTTTATTAATGATTGCTTGGGTAAACGCGCTCACTTCTCGAAGCTCAATTTCCACCACTAATACGACCTGATCGCTGTATTCAGCCTCGACTTCTATCGCACCAAATTGCGGCATGATTGATTGTGCGATCGGCATAAACCCATAGTCTAACGTTAGTCTGAGCTTTGTGGTTATTTTTTTCTCAATAGTTTGAAGCAGCTTGAGCGCTTGTTGTACCCCACCCCCATACGCTTTAACCAAGCCGCCTGTACCTAACTTGATTCCACCAGAGTATCGCGTGACCACAGCCGTGATCTCCCCCACCCCAGATCCAGACAGCTGCGCCAGGATTGGTTTGCCTGCTGTTCCGGACGGCTCCCCATCATCACTAAAGCCCCATTTCATTGAATCTTCCGGGCGACCAGCAACAAAGCCCCAACAGTTATGTCTGGCATCAGCGTGTTTAGCTTTGATTTGATCAACAAATGCTTTTGCTGCTTCGATACTTGGCGTGTGTGCCAAATAAGTAATGAAAACGCTCTTTTTAATTTCTTCTTCAAATTGAGCGGGCTCTGCTGGAATCAGATAAGGCTTGTAATTCATAGGATTATGGATTCATGTCTATTTGCCTGAAGTCTATCACGAGTGTGATTTACCCGTCGCATAAGATCTGCCACAGCGCACAATGTTAAACACTTGTTTAAAAAATGTATTGAAATTAAACAATCCACGATCCAAACTAACTTTACTGGTCAAACCAGAACAAAAATAAAACGACTTCCTCGATACCTATTTGCCGAGGTACACGGCGTCGTTGAAATAGGTATACAGACAATCCACGATTGTATGTCATGGAGATAGACAATGATTTACCAAGCCGAAACCCTACAGGTAAAGGAAATACAAGATGGTATTGCAGAGCTAAGCTTCTGCTCTCCAAAATCCGTCAACAAACTCGACCTAGCGACATTAGAATCGCTAGATAAAGCTCTTGATGCGCTCATTGCCCATCAAGGCCTCAAGGGGTTGTTGCTCACTTCAGATAAAGACGCATTCATTGTAGGCGCAGACATTACCGAGTTTTTAGGTCTGTTTGCTAAAACGGATGCCGAGCTCGACCAATGGCTGCAATTTGCTAATAGCATCTTTAACAAATTAGAAGACTTACCCGTTCCGACCATCTCAGTGATCAAAGGCCACGCTCTTGGTGGCGGTTGTGAATGTGTGCTAGCAACAGACATGCGTATTGGTGACAAAACCACCAGCATCGGCCTACCAGAAACGAAACTGGGAATCATGCCGGGCTTTGGTGGTTGTGTACGCTTACCTCGCGTTATTGGCGCAGACAGCGCAATGGAAATCATCACCCAAGGTAAAGCATGCCGAGCTGATGAAGCATTGAAAATTGGCTTACTCGATGCTGTTGTAGAGACTGATGCTTTATACGAATCAGCACTACAAACTCTTAACTCTGCAATTAATGAGAAACTTGACTGGCAAGCACGCCGAGCACAGAAAACATCGCCTCTAACGCTGAGTAAGCTTGAATCAATGATGAGCTTCACCATGGCGAAGGGTCTGGTGGCACAAAAAGCAGGTCCTCACTACCCTGCCCCAATGACAGCCGTTATCACGATTGAAGAAGGTGCTCGCTTTGCACGTAATGAAGCGTTAGACATTGAACGTAAGCACTTCGTGAAATTGGCTAAATCGGAAGAAGCAAAATCACTCGTTGGCCTATTCCTTAATGATCAATACATCAAAGGCATTGCGAAAAAAGCAGCGAAGTCAGCAAGTAAAGACACGCAACGTGCAGCCGTATTAGGTGCAGGTATCATGGGTGGCGGCATTGCTTACCAATCAGCGCTAAAAGGTGTGCCAGTCTTGATGAAAGACATCGCACAAGCGTCGCTCGACCTAGGCATGACTGAAGCATCTAAGCTGCTGAATAAACGCTTATCTCGCGGTCGCATTGATGGCTTTAAGATGGCGGGTATTTTAGCGTCAATCACACCGAGCTTACATTACGCAGGTATTGAAAACTCTGATGTGATTGTTGAAGCTGTCGTTGAAAACCCGAAAGTAAAAGCAGCAGTTTTAAGTGAAGTTGAATCCCATGTCGGTGACGACACCGTTATCACCTCAAACACCTCGACGATTCCTATCAACCTATTGGCAAAATCACTAAAACGCCCAGAAAACTTCTGTGGTATGCACTTCTTCAACCCAGTGCATCGTATGCCTCTTGTTGAGATCATCCGTGGTGAGCACACCTCTGATGAAACCATCAATCGTGTTGTGGCGTATGCTGCAAAAATGGGCAAATCACCAATTGTCGTTAATGACTGCCCAGGGTTCTTCGTTAACCGCGTATTGTTCCCATACTTTGGCGGCTTCAGCATGCTACTTCGTGATGGTGCTGACTTTACGAAAATCGACAAAGTCATGGAGCGTAAGTTTGGCTGGCCGATGGGACCGGCGTACTTGCTTGACGTAGTCGGCATTGATACCGCGCACCACGCACAAGCTGTGATGGCTGACAGTTTCCCTGAGCGTATGGGTAAACAAGGTCGTGATGCGATTGATGCACTGTTCGAAGCAGACAAATATGGTCAGAAAAATGGTAATGGCTTCTACAGCTACACCATAGATAAAAAAGGTAAGCCGAAGAAAACCTTCTCCGAAGCGATCTTACCGGTACTTGCTGACGTTTGTGCCGATAAGCAGGACTTTGACGATCAGACCATCATTCAACGTATGATGATTCCAATGATCAACGAAGTGGTGCTGTGCCTACAAGAAGGCATCATTGCCACTCCACAAGAAGCGGATATGGCACTGGTTTATGGTCTTGGTTTCCCTCCATTCCGCGGTGGCGTATTCCGCTATCTAGACAGCGTGGGTATTGCTGAATACGTTGAAATGGCAAAACAACACGCCGAGCTAGGTGCGATGTACCAAGTACCGCAAATGCTGATTGATATGGCGGCGAAAGGTGAAAGCTTTTACGGTGCACAACAGCAAGGTTCTATCTAAGGAGGGATTCTAAAATGACTAATCAAACAAGAAATGTTGTCGTAGTCGATTGTCTACGTACTCCAATGGGTCGCTCTAAAGGTGGTGCTTTCCGTCATACACGAGCAGAAGATCTATCTGCGCGCCTAATGACAGGCATTCTTGCGCGTAACCCACAAGTGAACCCAAGCGAGATTGAAGACATCTACTGGGGCTGTGTACAGCAAACACTAGAGCAAGGCTTTAACGTTGCACGTAATGCGGCGCTGCTTGCTGGTCTGCCGATTGAAATTGGCGCCGTGACGGTGAACCGCTTGTGTGGCTCATCAATGCAAGCGCTTCACGATGGTACACGTGCCATCATGACTGGCGATGCTGAAATCTGCCTAATTGGTGGTGTTGAGCACATGGGGCATGTGCCAATGAACCACGGTGTAGACTTTCACCCAGGTATGTCAAAGAACGTAGCAAAAGCTGCGGGCATGATGGGCTTAACGGCTGAAATGCTTGGTAAATTACATGGTATTAGCCGTGAGCAACAAGACGAGTTTGCCGCTCGCTCTCACGCTCGTGCGCACGCAGCAACCGTAGAGGGTCGTTTTAAAAACGAAATTCTACCAATTGAAGGCCACGCAGCAGACGGCACACTGTTCACTCTGGATTACGACGAAGTGATTCGCCCTGAAACATCCGTTGAAGGTCTATCTCAACTTCGCCCAGTGTTCGACCCTGCAAACGGTACAGTAACAGCCGGTACATCATCGGCACTGTCCGATGGTGCATCAGCGATGTTGATCATGAGTGAAGAGAAAGCCAATGAGCTTGGTTTGAAGATTCGTGCACGTATTAAAGGCATGGCCATTGCGGGCTGCGATCCTTCTATTATGGGTTACGGTCCTGTACCTGCGACGAAAAAAGCGCTCAAGCGTGCCGGTCTTTCAATTGAAGACATGGATGTGGTTGAGCTAAACGAAGCATTTGCCGCGCAGTCTCTGCCGTGTGCTAAAGACTTAGGCCTGCTTGATGTTATGGATGAGAAGGTCAACCTTAACGGTGGTGCGATAGCATTGGGTCATCCACTAGGCTGTTCTGGTTCACGTATCTCAACAACGTTAATCAACCTAATGGAAGCGAAAGACGCGAAATACGGTCTGGCCACCATGTGTATCGGTTTGGGTCAGGGCATTGCGACAGTATTTGAACGACCATAACAGTTCAAGACGTTGTTGTAATGATCGAGCCAACAATCATAAGCAAATGAACTAGTACTAAAATTTTTAGTATTACACTTAAGGGCGACAATTGATGTCGCCCTTTGTTTTACATCAAACATGCATGAAGAGCATACATTAAATGCTCAAGTTTCATTTTATTCATAGACAAAGAAGACATACACTTAGACCAGTTGATATCTTGCTGCATGTGACCCAGAGTCATGCTACCGCACAATCGGAGAACCTTATGTTTAATGCTCTAGTTCTAAATCAAGAAGACAAACGTACTATCGCTAACATCGAGCAAATCGATGAAACACAACTGCCTGAAGGCGACGTTCTGATTGACGTTGATTACTCATCGTTAAACTACAAAGACGGTCTTGCGATCACAGGTAAAGGTAAAATCATCCGTAACTTCCCGATGGTGCCAGGTATTGACCTAGCAGGTACGGTAGTAAGCTCAGAAGACGACCGCTACCAAGCTGGTGACAAAGTTGTCCTTACTGGCTGGGGCGTGGGTGAAAACCACTGGGGTGGTATGTCTCAGCGTGCTCGTCTAAAAGCAGATTGGCTAGTACCACTACCAAAAGGTCTAGACAGCAAGAAAGCAATGATGGTTGGTACTGCTGGTTTCACAGGCATGCTATGTGTTCAAGCACTGCTTGATGCAGGCATCAAACCTGAAAATGGTGAAATCCTTGTAACTGGCGCAAGTGGCGGTGTAGGCTCAGTCGCAGTAACGCTTCTAGCACAGCTTGGCTACAAAGTTGCTGCAGTGACAGGTCGTGTAGAAAAAAATGGCCCGCTACTTGAAAAACTAGGTGCTAGCCGCATCATCGACCGTACTGAATTTGAAGAACCAGCACGTCCACTTGAAAAGCAAGTATGGGCAGGTGCGGTTGATACTGTAGGCAGCAAAGTACTGGCTAAAGTATTGGCGCAAATGGATTACAACAGTGCAGTTGCAGCTTGTGGTCTTGCAGGTGGTTTTGATCTACCAACCACAGTGATGCCGTTCATCCTACGTAATGTTCGCCTACAAGGTGTGGACTCAGTAATGTGCCCAACAGAGAAACGTATCGCTGCATGGGAAAAGCTGGTCGAGCTACTACCAGACAGCTACTTCGAGCAAGCGTGTACTGAAGTTGCTCTTGCTGAAGCACCGAAATATGCAGAAGACATCACCAACGGTCAAGTAACGGGTCGTGTGGTTATCAAGCTATAAACACTGACTCAGTGTAAACAGACGAAGAGCCGGCATTGCTGGCTCTTTTTTGTTAGCAGTTCAGTCCCATATCTTCGATACGTTTAGCTATCAGACGGCTACACTCTTCACGCACAATCGTTCTTAACCATTCTTGAGCGGGAGAATGCTCGCAACGCGCATGCCAAATCATCGAGTATTCAAACGGCGTGAATTGGAATGGTAACGGTTTCACCACCAAGTCATAACGCTCGGCAACCAGATACGCCAAGTCCGCTGGCACTGTGATGATAATTGGCAAGGTATCCATGATCGCCAATGCGGCTTCTAAATGATAAGCCCGCAGAACCATTTTACGCTTAGGTTTCTCCATCAAAGCTTGTTCGATCAGTGCCTTAACACCATCACTGATGGCGATCATGGCATGTGGATGACTCAGATAATCATCCAAGCTCATTTCTTTATTCGCTAATGGATGCTGTTTTGAAAGCATACACAGCACCCCCACTCGCCCCAACACTTCACTGCGTAGAGGCTCCACCGGGCCTGTCGGGCGACAAATCGCTAAGTCTGCACCTTCATAAGTGAGCTGATCTGATAAACGGTCGTGTTGCAGTGGTAAGAAGTTGAAAGACACGTTTGGCGCTTCTTGGTAAATTCTCGGCAAAGCGAACGGTAAGATCGTTTGCATGGCATAGTCGGTGGTCACGATGTTGAAAGTCTGTACGCATTGCAATGGGTCAAACTCAACCGGAGATAACAACTGACGTAAAGACTCTAATGGTTCGCCCAATGAGCGATCGATCTCTAACGCTTTCTGAGTTGGGATCAAATGCTGTCCCTGACGAGTAAACAGCGGGTCTCCCAATAAGTCGCGTAGACGACCAAGCACACGACTCATTGCCGATTGACTCAAGTTCAGACGTGTTGCCGCCTTACTGACACTGTTTTCTTCTATCAGTACTCGCAACGCAACCAGTAAATTTAAATCTCGGCGATAGATGTCTTCCAGTTCCACGAATTAGCCACTTATTTTGTATGTGTTTGGGTAAATTGTACTCTTTAGGCAAAAAAAATCCCGCCTTTCAGCGGGGAAGCCCAAGAAAAATGGGGATAGTGTCGGAATGAAGTGTCGGTAAAATAAAAATAGGTGAGCGTTATTAAAAGCATTCTGATCCAAGCAAGAAGCGCTAATTTTCTTGCTCAGATGCGCCAGACCATCTGCGCATCTCGATCCAAATCCCAATAATAGTGGCAACCATGCCTACTAGAGGTGTCAAAGAGGTGTCAGCTGGCGTCCTGAGTACCAATGCACAAAACGAGATAAAACACAGCACTGAGTAAATCGTAAGTCTGTCTAACGCTGTTAACATTGCCTCTCCCTTGCCAGTTGTTACCAAATTGTTAATTTAAGGTAAAACAAAAAATTCGGTTTGCCAAGTGGTTATTGAATATTTTTTCAACGAAAGTAAAATTCAACGCTCAGTTAGTTACGAGAATCACACTATGAGCTTTAATCCTGAACTGGCAAACAAGACATTAGAGGCGGAAGGACTGCGCTGCCCAGAGCCAGTGATGATGGTCAGGAAGACAATTCGCAACATGCAAGATGGTGAGATTTTGCTGGTCAAAGCAGACGATCCATCCACAACTCGAGACATTCCGAGTTTCTGCCGCTTTATGGACCATCAATTAGTTGCGGCACAAACGGAGCAAGTTCCGTATCAGTACCTGATCAAGAAAGGATTGGAATAATCTGGTCGAACTAAAAACGGCAGCCTATATTGGCTGCCGTTTGTTTATTCATCGTATTCGAGTGTGCGAACTTCTGATTGGAGCTTGTTAAGTTGTTTCTTCATTGCCCGCATCTCTTCATGCATAGGAATGATGTGAGCGACACGAATCCACGCTTCTACTGTCAATCCAGTAAGAACGAACGATCCTGCTACAATCGGTAACCACATATCAGTTAGCACCATCGCTAGTAAACACAGCGCTAAACCAAAAGTGAATAAATAACTCTGACTCTTCGGGGACATCCCCATGTAACGTGTAAGCATAAACTTGCCCTCTCGCTATCATTCACACCATTAAACTACCATGACAAGTATGACACTTATATGTCATCCGTCACGCAACGGAACGATTTAGAGTCAGAGTTTGAACTCGCGCAGCACGCCACTAATGATTGATAACTCACATCATTTCACGTGCAAAAAATCAGAACAGTGCAGCCCCTATTGCCAGAGCAATAAACAAAAATGCGGTGATTTTACGGATCAGCCCTAAAGGCATCTTGTCGGCCGACAATTTACCAATCAGGACCACAGGAACATTCGCCAGCAGCATACCGATTGTGGTACCGATAATCACCAAACTTAACGCATCCGCGTATTGCGCCCCTAAGATGGAAGTGGCGATCTGAGTTTTATCGCCTATCTCCGCAACGAAGAACGCGATAAAGCTGGCAATAAATGGGCCTCGATTAGAAATCTGTTCGTCATCATCCAGTTTGTCCGGGATCAGAACCCAAGCCGCCATCGCGACAAAACTGACCACCAGCACCCACTTTAAAATCTCAGGTGATAGATAGTCTGCGACAACCACACCTAACCATGCAGCCAAAGCGTGGTTGGCAATAGTTGCCAAAAAGATTGCTGCAATAATTGGGATTGGTTTTCGGTAACGACTTGCGAGTAATAGAGATAGCAATTGGGTCTTATCGCCAATTTCTGCTAACGCTACAGTAGTAATTGAAATAGCTAAAACGCTCACGACATGCTCATTGGGGCAGGGATTATTATTTTTAACCGAAGACAAACCTCACGCCCCTACCCCGGTTCGTGATGATTTGTCTAAGGTCTTGCTAAACTTGAAAGGCTTCAAGTCTCGAACGCCATGGTGATTTTGCACCAATTATGTTGACGGACGAACCAGATGAAACAGAAACTTCATCAGGTAAGCTACTCCCCAAAGACAGGCGCAATTCTAGCCACCTTTGTTGCGCTTCTCAAGAGCCAAAGCAGGCAAAAACTCCCTTTTAGGAAAAATACAGCAGATAACGCGGTAAAAATTCATTAAAGGAGAAAATCGCCCACGAATTAATCAAGATTAGCTCTACTCCCATGCTCAATATCTGGTTATACTAGATTGTTAATTTATTCAACCATAATTACTCTTTATCGCCGTTGTTAGAGTTGAAAAACTCGGCATAGATGACGAATTAACGAGTAACAAGAGAATCGCGCGAACCTGACTTATGCAAAAATACGATATCAAAACCTTCCAGGGAATGATCCTCGCGCTGCAGGATTATTGGGCTCAAAATGGTTGTACCATTGTTCAACCGCTAGATATGGAAGTGGGTGCGGGTACCTCTCACCCAATGACCTGTCTACGAGCGCTTGGCCCAGAGCCAATGTCGACAGCTTACGTACAACCTTCACGTCGTCCTACTGATGGCCGTTACGGTGAAAACCCTAACCGTCTTCAGCACTACTACCAATTCCAAGTAGCGCTAAAACCATCGCCTGACAATATTCAAGAGTTGTACCTTGGCTCCCTTGAAGTTCTTGGTATTGACCCTCTTGTACACGACATCCGTTTCGTAGAAGACAACTGGGAAAACCCAACACTAGGCGCATGGGGTCTGGGCTGGGAAGTTTGGCTAAACGGCATGGAAGTGACTCAGTTTACTTACTTCCAGCAAGTTGGTGGTCTTGAGTGTAAGCCAGTAACTGGTGAGATCACTTACGGTATCGAACGTCTAGCAATGTACATCCAAGAAGTAGACTCTGTTTACGACCTAGTTTGGAACATCGCACCAGACGGCAGCAAAGTGACTTACGGTGACATCTTCCACCAAAACGAAGTAGAGCAATCAACTTACAACTTCGAGCACGCAGACGTTGAATTCCTATTTGGCTTCTTCGAACAGTGTGAAAAAGAGTGTAAAGAGCTGCTTGAGCTTGAAAAGCCACTGCCACTACCTGCTTACGAGCGCATTCTAAAAGCGGGTCACGCATTCAACCTACTAGACGCACGTAAAGCGATCTCAGTAACTGAACGCCAACGTTACATCCTACGCATCCGCAACCTGACGAAAGCAGTTGCAGAAGCATACTACGCATCGCGTGAAGCTCTTGGCTTCCCAATGTGTAAGAAAGAACAAGCGTAAGGGGTAGAGTAACATGGCAAAAGAATTTCTAATCGAGCTAGGTACAGAAGAGCTACCACCAACGCAACTTCGCACTCTAGCTGAAGCATTCGCAGCAAACTTCGAAGCAGAACTAAAAGGCGCTGAGCTTGCTCACGAAGGCGTGAAATGGTTCGCGGCACCTCGTCGTCTTGCACTTAAAGTGGCAGCACTAGCAGACAGCCAGTCTGACAAAGTTGTTGAGAAGCGTGGTCCTGCGGTTTCTGCAGCATTTGACGCGGAAGGCAACCCAACAAAAGCGGCTCAAGGCTGGGCACGCGGTTGTGGCATCACGGTTGACCAAGCAGAGCGCATGGTAACAGACAAAGGTGAATGGCTACTGTTCAAACAAGAAGTGAAAGGTCAGCCAACGTCTGAGATCGTCGTTGAACTTGCAGCGAAAGCACTAGCAAACCTACCTATCGCAAAACCAATGCGTTGGGGTAACAAAACGACTCAATTTATCCGTCCAGTTAAGACGCTAACCATGCTAATGGGCAGCGACCTAATCGAAGGCGAGATCCTTGGTGTCGCTTCAGACCGCACTATCCGTGGTCACCGCTTCATGGGTGAGCAAGAGTTCACTATCGATTCTGCTGAGCAATACCCTGCGATTCTAGAAGAGCGCGGTAAAGTAATGGCAGATTACGAAGCGCGTAAAGCAATCATCCTAGCTGACGCACAAAAAGCGGCAGCAGCGGTTGGCGGTATCGCTGATCTAGAAGATGACCTAGTAGAAGAAGTAACGTCTCTGGTTGAATGGCCAGTAGTACTAACAGCGAAGTTTGAAGAAGAGTTCCTAAAAGTGCCTTCTGAAGCGTTGGTTTACACCATGAAGGGTGACCAGAAGTACTTCCCTGTCTACGATGAAAACAAGAAGCTACTACCTAACTTCATCTTCGTATCGAACATCGAATCAAAAGAGCCTCGTTACGTAATCGAAGGTAACGAGAAAGTGGTTCGTCCTCGTCTTGCTGACGCAGAGTTCTTCTTCAACACAGACCGTAAGCGTCCGCTTATCGACCGTCTGCCAGAACTAGAACAAGCGATCTTCCAAAAGCAACTGGGTACGATCAAAGACAAAACAGACCGCATCACTGAACTTGCTGGCTACATTGCTGAGCAAATCGGTGCTGACGTTGAGAAGTCAAAGCGTGCTGGTCTACTAGCAAAATGTGACCTAATGACCTCAATGGTATTCGAATTCACGGATACTCAAGGCGTTATGGGTATGCACTACGCTCGCCACGACGGTGAAGCAGAAGAAGTTGCAGTAGCACTGAACGAGCAATACATGCCTCGTTTCGCAGGTGATGAACTGCCATCAAACGGTGTTTCAACTGCAGTTGCAATGGCAGACAAGCTAGACACTATCGTAGGTATCTTCGGTATTGGTCAAGCGCCTAAAGGCAGCGATCCATTCGCACTACGCCGCGCATCTCTAGGTGTACTACGTATCATCGTTGAATACGGCTACAACCTAGATCTTGTTGACCTAGTAGCGAAAGCGAAGTCACTGTTCGGCGACCGCCTAACCAACGACAACGTTGAACAAGACGTTATCGAGTTTATGCTTGGTCGTTTCCGTGCTTGGTACCAAGACGAAGGCTTCAGCGTAGACATCATTCAAGCGGTTCTAGCTCGTCGTCCGACGAAACCAGCAGACTTCGACCAACGAGTTAAAGCGGTTTCTCACTTCCGTGAACTAGAAGCAGCAGAGTCTCTAGCAGCAGCGAACAAACGTGTAGGTAATATCCTAGCGAAATTCGACGGCGAACTAGCAGCAGACATCGACCTAGCACTTCTACAAGAAGACGCAGAGAAAGCACTAGCAGAAAGCGTTGAAGTAATGACTGAAGCGCTAGAGCCAGCATTTGCTACAGGTAACTACCAAGAAGCCCTAAGCAAGCTAGCTGACCTACGTGAACCAGTTGATGCGTTCTTTGATAACGTAATGGTAATGGCAGACGACGAAGCACTTAAGAAGAACCGTCTGACACTACTGAACAACCTGCGTAACCTGTTCCTACAGATCGCAGACATTTCTTTGCTTCAAAAGTAATTCATTACTCTTCGAAGTGATTAAGAAATAAGTAAAAGGGAAGCAGATGCTTCCCTTTTTTGTTGCCTTCAAACCGATGAAGGTGACGCTTATTATTCATTTTGTGAACAAGACTAAAATTTGTAGGGTGAGACGCGTTTAACTTGTTGGTATAGAGCTCGGATTGTAGAGGCACAGTTTTGCTATAACTGGACTGTTTATTCGGGGGAAGGACACAATGAAAAAAACAATTCTCGCACTCTCTATCGGTCTACTGAGCGCCTGCAGCCAGATTCCAGAAAATGCCATCGTATTAAGCGTTGGTGATGATACCGCTGTTTTTGAGGAAAACTCACAGGGCTTACTTGTCGCCGAGCAAAAACTCGAAAAAGGCAGCTACACCTTTACCATTGCCGACAGTAATCAAAGCTGTGGAAGTAGCTTTGCCCTAGCAGAAGAAGATCGCATTAAGTTCAATCGTCCATTAAAAATGGATAATTGCGCCACTGATGCACAAATGCCGCTGCGCATCTTCAAAGCCAATACCTATCAATTTACGCTCAATCCAACCACCAACGAACTGACGGTAAAAATTAAACCAAAACAAAGTCAGGACATCACCTACTCTTGCCCTGTCGCAACTGACACGCCAAAAACCATCAACGTTGCTCAAACCTTTAATGATGGCGCTGTCGTTCGTGATGCCTTAACCGAACAAGAAACCACTGTCGCCAATGGCAGCGTCACCATGCAACCGGGTCCTATGAGCCAAGGTCTATTGCTGCTAGAAGAAGTTGAACAGCAAGCCGACAAACCGTTCAGCTGGGATAACGCAACAGTGTACTTCGTCATGACTGACCGCTTCTACAATGGCAACCCTGACAACGACAACAGCTACGGTCGCAGTAAAGACGGAAAATATGAGATTGGTACCTTCCACGGTGGTGACTTAGCGGGTCTGACGAAAAAACTCGATTACATCGAATCACTTGGTGTGAATGCTATCTGGATAACCTCACCACTGGAACAAATCCACGGCTGGGTTGGCGGCGGCGATAAAGGCGACTTTAAGCACTACGGCTACCACGGCTACTACCATCAAGACTGGACCAAGCTTGATGCCAACATGGGTACCGAAGATGAACTCAGAACCTTCGTCGATACCGCCCACAAGAAAGGTATCCGCGTGATTTGGGATGTAGTCATGAACCACACAGGTTATGCGACATTAGCAGACATGCAGGAATTCGGCTTTGGTCAGCTTTACCTTGATGACCAAGAAGCCAAACAAGTCCTTGGTGAAAAATGGACCGACTGGCAGCCAAAATCAGGACAAAGCTGGCACAGCTTCAACGACTACATCAAATACGGTGATAGCGAAGCGTGGGATAAATGGTGGGGCAAAGACTGGATTCGCACCGACATTGGCGACTACGATGCTCCGGGCTACAACGACATCACCATGTCTTTGAACTACCTACCGGATCTCAAAACCGAATCGACTCAGAAAACCGGATTACCAAACTTCTTCCGCAATAAAGACACCAATGCGCAAGATGAGCTGCAAACCCCACGTGAACACCTGATTACCTGGTTATCCGATTGGGTACGTGACTACGGCATTGACGGCTTCCGTGTCGACACTGCAAAACACGTTGAAATGGAAGCGTGGGCAGAGCTGAAAGCCAGCACCACCCAAGCGCTTGCCCAGTGGAAGCAAAACAACCCGGACAAAGCCTTGGATGACTTACCTTTCTGGATGACGGGTGAAGTGTGGGCACACAGCGTGGTGAAAAGCCCGTATTTCGATAACGGCTTCGATTCCATCATCAACTTCGAGTTCCAATCTGACGTAGCACCAAAAGCGCTGAAGTGTTTCGCTCAACTTGATAATGATTACCGCCGCTATGCAGAACGCATCAATACCGATCCTGAGTTCAACGTGTTGAGCTACCTATCTTCACACGATACACAGCTGTTTTGGTCAGCGCGCAATCGCAGCTTTGATGACCAAGCACGTGCCGCGAATGCTCTGATGCTGGCTCCCGGTGCAGTACAAATCTATTACGGTGATGAGATAGCTCGTGATTTTGGCATTACTGGTTCAGACGCCCACCAAGGCACACGCTCAGATATGCCATGGGATAAGATTCATGGCGAGCGAGAAGATCTACTGAAACATTGGCAAAAGTTGGGTGAATTCCGTAAACGCCACCCAGCAGTTGCTCAAGGTAAGCACATCACTCGCAACCAAGAAGGTTACTACGCGTTTGAACGCCAATACCAAGACGACAAGGTGTTGATTGTTTACACCGGTGAGTAAATCACACTCTCTCCACCAGCAAGGGAAGCATAAGCTTCCCTTTTTTATTGTTCTTTTTGCCCTTTTGTCTCGTTCCTCTGGTCTGATGACGCACTTTTTTCTTTTTCGGCTTAATTCACACTTTGCGTTAATTACACATTGAGGTAAGGTCAAGGATTACTCGATAAGCCGATAAAACATCGGCATAAACATACACAAAGCAATCACAATGAATTAGGTATAAGTCAGCATGCAGTTCTCAAAGTTTGGTGAAAAATTTAATCAGTATTCAGGTATTACGCAGTTAATGGACGATTTGAATGATGGTCTGCGCACACCAGGTGCCATCATGCTCGGTGGAGGTAATCCTGCCGCCATTCCTGCCATGCTCGATTACTTTCACCAAGCCAGTGAGGAAATGCTCGCCAGTGGGGAGCTCGTCGCCGCCCTCGCCAACTACGATGGCCCGCAGGGTAAAGACGCGTTCGTCAAAGCGCTAGCTCAGTTATTCCGTGAAACTTACGGCTGGGATATTTCAGAAAAAAACATCAGCCTAACTAACGGCAGCCAAAGTGGCTTTTTCTACTTGTTCAACTTGTTGGCAGGTAAACAGCCAGATGGTTCGCATAAGAAAGTGCTACTGCCTATCGCACCTGAGTATATCGGTTATGGTGATGCTGGCATTGATGAAGATATCTTTATCTCTTACCACCCAGAAATCGAGCTGTTAGATAACGGTCTGTTTAAATACCACGTCGATTTTGAGCAACTCGCCGTCGACGACTCTGTTGCGGCAATCTGCGCGTCTCGCCCAACTAACCCAACGGGTAATGTACTGACAGATGAAGAAGTACGTAAGCTGGACAAGCTAGCACGTGAGAACAACATCCCACTGATCATCGATAACGCCTACGGTCTACCTTTCCCGAACATCATCTTTGAAGATGTCGAACCGTTCTGGAATGAAAACACCATCCTATGCATGAGCCTATCTAAGCTTGGTTTACCGGGCGTGCGTTGTGGCATTGTGATTGCGAGTGAAGAAATCACTCAAGCGTTAACCAATATGAACGGCATCATCAGCCTAGCGCCGGGCAGTGTTGGTCCAGCGCTGGCAAACCATATAATTGGCAAAGGTGATCTGCTTAAACTGAGTTCAGAGGTGATTAAGCCGTTCTACAAGCAAAAATCACAACGTGCGGTTGAACTGCTCCAACAAGCAATTACCGATGAGCGATTCCGCATCCACAAGCCGGAAGGCGCTATCTTCTTGTGGTTATGGTTTGATGAACTGCCAATCACAACAATGGAACTGTACCAACGCTTGAAAGCGCGTGGCGTATTGATTGTCCCTGGTGAATATTTCTTTATTGGTCAGCAAGACGAGTGGGATCACGCGCACCAATGCCTGCGTATGAACTACGTTCAAGATGATGAGATGATGCAAAAAGGCATTGCGATTATCGCTGAAGAAGTGGAAAAGGCTTACCGCGAAGGTAAATAGACGGATTGAACTCAGCCGTTCTTCTCTTTGAAATTACGGCTTTGAAATAGCGGATTTGAAAACCCCCAAACTAAAAAGAGCGCCCATATGGCGCTCTTTCTCATTCTATAACCGGGTGGTTAACTGATTAGTTGTTCTCAATCAGGTTGTTGCCACCGATAGCAATCTTACGTGGTTGCATGGCTTCAGGGATTTCACGAACTAAATCGATATGAAGCAGACCGTTTTCCATTGATGCACCCACGACTTTTACGTAATCCGCTAGCTGGAATTTACGTTCAAAATCACGTTCTGCAATACCTTGGTAAACGTAGTTTTTGCCTTCTTCTGCTTTACGTTCGCCCTTCACAATCAACATGTTTTCGTTTTGAGTCAGATCGAGCTGTTCTTCAGCAAAGCCAGCAACGGCCATAGTAATACGGTAGTTGTGCTCGTCTTTTTGCTCAATGTTGTATGGAGGGTAACCGCCAGAAGTATTTTTCGCTGTATTCGCTTCCATCAGGTTTAGCAGACGATCAAAGCCAATTGCATTACGGTATAGTGGTGAGAAATCTACATTACGCATAAATCTATCCTCTTAATTAAGCAATAGTCTTAGTTCAGATGAGTTCCATCCTACTGGCGTGTTTATGCAAAAACCAACGCCGAACTAAGAGATTCTTATCATTCCACTGGCCTTGGTTTGGCTCGGAGACATGATATTGAATCTAAAGGTTTAAGTTGTGTGCTAAAACGCCATATCCTCTTCTGAGCGATCTCGTTTTAGCGATTTCAGAGGGCTGGTCTTCTAGTCTCTAGCAAGCCAGTCACCCTCTTCATAACTAGATATAAGGTCGTCAAAAATGACTTTCAAGGGAAAAAATAAAAAATTTTTAAAGCATCCACTATCCCCTTGAACAGCTTAGTTCCTCATCACTTCGCGATCAGTGATAAAAAGCCCGCCGTTCTGGAGGGCTCAATCTACACTTTACTTGCGGGAGGATTTACGCGCTTTTACAACGCCCTTTTCTGCCGCCTTTTCCTGCTTTAGTTTGCGCTTTTCTTTTAGACTCAACTGCGGTTGTTTCTTTTCTTTCTTACTCATGACTTCACCTATATTTATTGGCACAACAGACAACCACACAGCATTTTCTGAGCTGGTGGTTGCGATTGATGAACAATTTCAGTAATCACAAAGCAGCGTCGCTGATTAAAAATTTCCACTTCGAGCGCATCATTTTTAGCTCGACCTAATAGTCGAGACCCCAAATAAGAATCGACCGCGAGCATACCTGTCATGGGTTGCCCCTTGCGCGAGCTGACCAATGTCATGCGATATTGATAGGCGCGTTCAACATCCACTAAGCGAACCGTGTCCCCAACCGCAATACGAGTTCGGTTACGGCAATGGGCTTGTTGCTCGCAGGTTTCAAATAGCGATAACAACCTTAGTGGTGATTGATAGGTTAAAAAGCGACTGGTTAACCACCAAGTTCGCAGCGCCAAGCAGTACGCTGAGAACCAGCGTTCAAACATGATTATTTCCTTCTTAATGCCTTGTCTTACAAATAAATTCAGTGCATTGAACCGGAAGTGCATCACTTCCGGCTTAGTTCAGGAAAGTCATCACCATTTTCTTAGTCTCCTTAATCATCAGCTCTTCAGCACTATAGCGAGCAGAAAAAAGAAAGCAAAAGCGCTCAAGCGAACAAAATGGCGAGAAAAAAAGAAAACAGATATAAAATGGCAGGCTTGATCGGGTTGTTGGCAGTTAGTACCAGAAAAACATCCGCTTTAGCAGAAAGTGGCGATTTTAGCTGGTGGTACAACAAAAAAAGCAGCGATTTCTCGCTGCTTTTTACTATCACGAACAGTGTCGTTATACGTCTAGGTTCGCTACTTTCAGTGCGTTCTCTTCGATGAAGTTACGACGAGGTTCTACTTGGTCACCCATTAGCGTCGTGAACAGTTGATCTGCGCCTACCGCATCTTCAATCGTTACCTGCATCATACGACGAGTTTCTGGGTCCATGGTGGTTTCCCAAAGTTGGTCTGGGTTCATCTCACCTAGACCTTTGTAGCGCTGACGGCTTAAGCCACGCATTGACTCTTTCACTAACCAGTCAAGCGCTTCTGCAAAGTTTGCCACTGGCATAGTACGCTCACCACGTTTGATGTACGCGCCTTCTTCCAGAAGTCCATCAAGTGCTTCTGATAGATCAGCCAACTTGCCGTACTCTTTCGAGTTTAGGAAGTCGATGCTAATTGCATGTTCGTGCGTCACGCCGTGAGTACGAACCACAATCTTAGGCAAGTTTAAGCCTAGCTCTTCGTGCTGCTCAACTTCGTAGCTGTACTGGCTTGCACCCACTTCTTTCGCATTCAGCTGTTCAATAAGCTGCTTCGTCCACGCTTCCACAACTGATGCGTCATGGCATTGCTCTGGCGTTAGGCGAGGAGTGTAAATCAACTCGTTTACCAAAGCACTTGGGTAACGACGGCTCATACGTTCCGCCAGTTTAATACCCGCATTGTACTGTTGAACAAGCTTCTCTAGTGCTTCACCAGCCAATGCTGGTGCTTCTGCGTTTACGTGTAGCGATGCATTGTCCAGAGCTAATGATACTTGGTATTGGTTCATCGCTTCTTCATCTTTGATGTACTGCTCTTGTTTGCCTTTTTTCACTTTGTATAGTGGTGGCTGAGCGATGTACACATAGCCACGCTCGATAAGCTCTGGCATTTGACGGTAGAAGAAGGTCAACAGTAGCGTACGGATGTGCGAACCATCGACATCGGCATCGGTCATGATGATGATGTTGTGGTAACGAAGCTTGTCCGGGTTGTACTCGTCACGACCGATACCACAACCTAGTGCGGTGATCAGTGTTGCTACTTCTTGAGAAGATAGCATCTTGTCGAAACGTGCTTTTTCTACGTTAAGAATCTTACCTTTTAGCGGTAGGATCGCTTGGTTCTTACGGTTACGGCCTTGTTTTGCGGAGCCGCCTGCCGAATCACCCTCCACTATGTATAGTTCAGAGAGTGCCGGATCTTTTTCCTGACAGTCTGCAAGTTTACCTGGAAGGCCAGCTAGGTCTAGTGCACCTTTACGGCGCGTCATTTCACGAGCTTTACGCGCTGCTTCACGAGCACGTGCTGCATCGATGATTTTCGAACAAACCATCTTCGCTTCTGTCGGGTTCTCAATCAGGAACTCAGACAGTTTTTCACCCATTGCAGACTCAACAGCTGATTTCACTTCAGAAGAAACCAGTTTGTCTTTTGTTTGGCTTGAGAACTTAGGATCAGGCACTTTCACCGAAACAACCGCAGTTAGACCTTCACGTGCATCGTCGCCTGAAGTCGCTGTTTTCGCTTTCTTCGAGAAACCTTCTTTATCCATAAAGCTGTTCAATGTACGTGTTAGCGCAGCACGGAAACCAGCAAGGTGAGTACCACCATCACGCTGTGGGATATTGTTGGTAAAGCAGAAGATGTTCTCTTGGAAACCATCGTTCCATTGCATCGCCACTTCAACTGAAATGCCGTCTTCACGCTCAGAATTAAAGTGGAAGATTTTTTCGATGATTGGCGTTTTGTTGGTGTTTAGGTGATCAACGAACGCTTGAATACCACCTTCATACATGAAGTGATCATGTTTGTCCGCTTCACGTTCATCAACCAATTTGATCGACACACCAGAGTTCAGGAATGACAGTTCACGCAGGCGTTTCGCCAGAATGTCATAGTGGAACTCAGTGTTAGAGAACGTCTCGGCACTTGGCCAGAAACGAATTTGTGTACCGGTTTTATCCGTATCACCCACAACGGCTAGTGGCGCTTGAGGCTCACCATGGCGGTAGGTTTGCGTATGGATATGACCACCACGATGAATCGTTAGCTCAACTTTCTCTGATAGTGCGTTTACTACTGAAACACCTACCCCGTGAAGACCACCCGATACTTTGTATGAGTTATCGTCGAACTTACCACCCGCGTGAAGAACCGTCATGATTACTTCTGCTGCAGAGACATTTTCCTCTGAGTGGATTTCTGTTGGAATGCCACGACCATCATCGCTAACGGAAACCGAGTTATCCTCATGAATTGTCACAACGATGTCTTTACAGTGACCTGCCAACGCTTCATCAATTGAGTTATCCACCACCTCGAAAACCATGTGGTGAAGGCCGGTGCCGTCGTCCGTATCGCCGATGTACATTCCTGGACGCTTACGTACCGCATCCAGACCCTTCAGTACCTTAATACTCGATGAATCGTAATTTTCAGACATGAGTTTCTCTCTTCTAGTTTGACTCTATCCTGCCATGTTCCACATGAAACAATTTACCGTTATCGTCCAACATATCGGCGATTTGGCTTTCAGTAATAGAGCTTACAAATACTTGTGCGCCCGTCTCTTTTAAGCAGTCAGCAAGACGCTTGCGACGTTGGCTATCTAATTCCGACGCGAAGTCATCAATTAGGTAAATGCATTGTTTACCGGCCATCTCTGTCAGGTGTTGCCCTTGCGCTACACGCAATGCACACACCATGAGTTTTAATTGACCGCGTGACAGAACATCTTCAACGGGCGTTCCGTTCACTTTAATGCGCAAATCAGCTTTGTTTGGGCCACTAAAGGTGTATCCCAATGCCTGATCACGCTCAAAATTCTTTTCTAGTATCTCGTGGTATGGAGTGTCTTTATCCCAGCCACGATAATACTTCAATTGGATCTCAAATTCTGGCAAAAATGTCTGACAGATAGTTTCTGCGACAGTTTTCATCTGCTCGATGTAACTTGCTCGCCATTGGCTGATGTTTTCAGCCAATCCTGCCATTTCCTGATCCCAATAACTGAGCTCACGATAACTATTGGCGGTTTTCAACAACGCGTTGCGCTGCTTGTTCAGGCGCTTGAACCTTC
Source organism: Vibrio sp. 1751 (assembly GCF_033339895.1). Classification (NCBI taxonomy): domain Bacteria; kingdom Pseudomonadati; phylum Pseudomonadota; class Gammaproteobacteria; order Vibrionales; family Vibrionaceae; genus Vibrio; species Vibrio sp. 1751. The sequence goes on along the minus strand of NZ_JAWOVM010000068.1, from coordinate 2,389 downwards.
CCCATGCTTGATAAAAAGCGGGCTCGGTATGAAACACGCCCCAATCAATAAACGCACGACGATGTTTAGGGCCATCTGTCAGTAAATCAAACCCTTCTGGGTGTATCAACTGCAGAGGCAGAACTTGTGCCAACTGCGCTAATTTTTGTCCAGATTGACCGCCTATTTTAACCTCTGTTGAGCCATCACGCTGCTTATTAATGCCGATAGGTAGCTCAAATTGATCCGAGTTCAAAAAACGACCATGAACAAACAGTTCGTCACACTCATTTTGTATCACTCGTCCGGTGAGAGAGCTCTTGAATGAGCGGCCATGCCCGAGCAGATAAACCGCTTCTAAGACACTGGTTTTACCGCTGCCGTTCGGCCCGATAAGAAAGTTAAAGCCTGCTGATAACTCAATATCACAGGCTTTAATGTTTCGAAACTGCTGAATGATGAGACGAGAAAGAGGCATTCAGTTGGCTTATAGACGAATTGGCATCACCACGTACATGGCACTGTCATCGTCGGCATTTTCAATCAACGCGCTAGCGTTAGCATCCGACATCGACACACGTACATTTTCACAACGCAACGTGTTCAGAACATCAAGCACATAGCTTACGTTAAAGCCGATTTCGATGGCGTCACCTTCAAAGGTTACATCAAGCATCTCTTCCGCTTCTTCTTGCTCTGGGTTATTCGCGGTTATGCGCATTTCAGTATCAGCCAGATTCACACGCACGCCACGGAATTTTTCGTTGGAAAGAATCGCAGCACGAGAGAAGGCTTGGCGCAACTCGTCACAACTTGCTATTAGTGTCTTATTGGTGCTCTGAGGCAATACACGGCGGTAGTCAGGGAAACGACCATCAACCAACTTAGAGGTAAAAGTAAAGTTATTCACCTCAGCACGAACATTGGAGCTACCGATCTGAAGTACTACAGGCTGCTCTGGCGCATCCATCAACTTTACTAATTCTTGCACACCTTTGCGTGGCACGATGATTTGCTTCTGCGCAAAGTCTGCACCTAGCTGAGTTTGCGATACCGCCATACGGTGGCCGTCCGTCGCCACGCTGCGTAACGTGGTGCCGTCAATTTCAAACAACATGCCGTTGAGGTAGTAACGAACGTCTTGATTCGCCATCGAGAACTGAGTTTTGTCGATCAGCGTACGTAGATCGGCTTGGCTCAGTGATACTTCCACTTCGCTTTGCCAGTCTTCAATATTAGGGAAATCGTTCGCAGGAAGCGTTGCCAACGAGAAACGGCTGCGACCAGAGCGAACTTGTACGCGATCACCTTCTAATACAAATGTGATGATCGCATCGTCCGGTAAACCACGGCAGATATCGAGAAACTTACGCGAAGGAACGGTAATGCTGCCCGCTTCAAAATCACCTTCTAGCGTCACTTTGCTTACTAACTCTACTTCAAGATCGGTTGCCGTCATCGACAATACGTTCTCTTCTACTTTAAGAAGTAGGTTACCCAGGATTGGCAGAGTTGGTCGGCCACCTAAAGCGCCCGAAACCTGCTGTAGCGGTTTGATTAAATGACTACGTTCAATGGTAAATTTCATGCTTGGCTCTTTACGCTGTCAGCTCAATAAATGATTTGCTTAGAATACCGTTATTCTAACCGATTACGAAGACAGGGTGCGAATCAAGTTAGAGTAATCTTCTTTTATGTCGTGGCTCTCTTCACGCAGCTGCTCAATCTTGCGACAAGCATGAAGTACGGTCGTATGATCGCGGCCCCCAAACGCATCGCCAATTTCAGGCAGGCTATGGTTGGTTAGTTCTTTTGCTAACGCCATAGCCAGCTGACGAGGACGCGCTACAGAACGAGAACGACGCTTAGACAGCAAGTCCGCCACTTTAATCTTGTAGTATTCCGCCACGGTCTTTTGAATGTTATCGATCGTCACCAGCTTCTCTTGTAGAGCAAGCAGATCGCGCAGCGCTTCACGAACAAAATCAATCGTAATTGGACGACCAGTAAAGTTCGCGTTCGCGATAACACGGTTCAGTGCACCTTCGAGCTCACGAACGTTCGAACGCAGACGCTTGGCAATGAAGAATGCCACTTCATCAGCAAGGTGGATTTGGTGATCTTCAGCTTTTTTCATCAAGATCGCCACACGCGTTTCAAGCTCAGGTGGCTCGATCGCAACAGTAAGACCCCAACCAAAGCGAGATTTAAGACGATCTTCAACGCCATTAATTTCTTTAGGATAACGGTCAGACGTTAGAATGATCTGCTGATTACCTTCCAATAGTGCGTTGAAGGTATGGAAGAATTCTTCTTGTGAACGTTCTTTATTAGCAAAGAATTGGATGTCATCGATAAGGAGTGCATCCACACTGCGGTAGTAGCGTTTGAATTCTTCAATCGCATTGTT
>NZ_JAWOVM010000067.1:0-25312 GCF_033339895.1 Vibrio sp. 1751 | reverse complement strand
GTCTACGTTTCGCGATCCGTGAAGGTGGCCGTACAGTAGGTGCTGGTGTTGTTGCTAAGATCTTCGACTAATTCATAACGAATTAAACGAAATCTTGCACTGTTCTTCTTTTTGAAGAAAGCGCATCGAAAAGGGAAGCTTAGGCTTCCCTTTTTCATTTCTAGATTACATTTAGTTATAAGTGTTGAAATAAAAGACGTCACTTTTTCGATTTAAAAACAGAGTTTTACCGGCTTTATTTCTTAACGCTTTTACTCACCCCTCTTAACCCTTTGATCTTTTCCTGCAGCGGTAAAATCTTTATAACCAAATATTCTGAGCGGACACCATAATGCGACTGGTAACAAGAACTATTCTTGTTTATATTGTTTGTCACAGATTAGTTTTATAGGTTTTTTGAGTATGTACGTTTGTCTTTGCCATGGTGTCTCCGACAAAAAAATTAGGAAGTTGGCGATAGATGAAGGCGTAACAGATATTAAAGGAATCAAAAAGTGCACGGCATTGGGCAGCCAATGTGGTAAGTGCATCAGACAGGCCAAGGAAATTTTAGCGGAAACTAGTTACACGGAATTTAAACAAGCCAGCTAATTGCTGTAAGTATGCAGTAATTATTTGCCTTACATTTTGACACCTTCTCATTTGCTTCTACATTTAAATGAAGCCAAAGAGGAGGGTTTTGTCATGAAAGGCGATCCAATCATCATTCAACATCTCAATAAAGTGCTCGGTAACGAGCTCGTCGCTATTAATCAGTATTTTCTTCACGCCCGAATGTATAAAGACTGGGGCTTAAAGCACCTAGCAGACAAGGAATATCACGAATCTATCGATGAGATGAAGCATGCCGATCATCTAATTGAGCGTATTTTGTTCCTTGAAGGCCTACCGAACCTACAAGATTTAGGTAAGTTGATGATTGGTGAAGATACCAAGGAAATGCTCGAGTGTGACTTAAAGCTTGAAATGGCGGCTATTCCAGATTTAAAAGATGCGATTGCCTACGCTGAAGACATTCGAGATTATGTGTCTCGAGATCTCTTCCAAGATATTCTTGAAGATGAAGAAGAACATGTTGATTGGCTAGAGACGCAACTTGGCTTGATTGAAATGTCTGGTATTGAGAATTATCTCCAAGCGCAATACGTGGACGAAGAGTAACGATACTTTCTGAGTTTGCATACTCCAATAATAGTAAGAAGAAAGAGCACCTGACTCGAAAATCAGGTGCTTAACCCCGTTATCTGGTCTAATCTCTTTTATTATCGGCTTTTTAAGGATATTGCTCGCAATCTTGCCTATGAAGTTTGATTTCTATCCGATAGAATTTATGCCCCCTTACCTAAAAATAAAAAAGAGAAACGTCCATGTCTGAAGACAACCACCAAGCAGCCACTCCAGAAGAAGAACATCGCCAAAAAGCATTGGATTACCATGCTTATCCAACTCCAGGAAAGATTGCTGTCGAACTTACAAAGCCTGCGGAAACGGCGGGTGATCTTGCCCTTGCTTACAGCCCTGGTGTTGCAGAGCCAGTGCGTGAAATCGCACAAAACCCGGATAACGTGTACAAGTACACTGCAAAAGGGAACATGGTTGCTGTTATTTCTAACGGTACCGCTATTCTAGGTCTAGGTAACCTAGGTCCACTTGCATCTAAGCCAGTGATGGAAGGTAAAGCGTTACTGTTTAAGCGTTTCGCAGGTCTTGACTCTATTGATATTGAAGTTAAGCACCGCACGATCGATGAATTTGTGGATACTGTTGCGAGCATTGCAGACACTTTTGGCGGTATCAACCTTGAAGATATTAAAGCACCAGACTGTTTTGAGATTGAAAAGCGTCTGATTGAGCGTTGTGATGTACCAGTATTCCACGATGATCAACATGGTACTGCTATTGTAACGGCAGCGGGTATGCTGAATGCAATCGAACTTCAAGGTAAGAAACTTGAAGATTCAACAATTGTTTGTCTTGGCGCTGGCGCTGCCGCTGTAGCGTGTATGGAGCTTCTGATCAAATGCGGTGCAATGCGCGAAAAAATCTACATGCTAGATCGCAAAGGTGTGATTCACACTCGTCGTGATGACCTTAATGAATATAAGCAGTTATTTGCGAACAATACAGATAAGCGCACACTAGAAGACGTAATTGAAGGTGCAGATCTGTTCCTAGGTGTATCTGGTCCAAACCTGTTGCCAGCGGAAGCGTTGAAGTTGATGGCTGATAAGCCAATCGTATTCGCATGTTCTAACCCGGATCCTGAAATCAAGCCGGAACTTGCTCACGCAGTTCGTGATGACTTGATCATGGGTACTGGCCGTAGTGATTATCCTAACCAAGTTAACAACGTATTGTGTTTCCCATTCATTTTCCGTGGTGCTCTTGATGTGCGTGCAAGTGAAATCAATGATGAAATGAAACTTGCAGCCGTTGAGGCGATTCGCGAGCTAGCAAAAGAGCCTGTACCTGAAGCCGTATTGAAGGCTGCCGGTGTTGATAAGCTAGAGTTTGGTGCGGACTATATTATTCCAAAACCAATGGATTCACGTTTGCTACCACGTGTTGCAAAAGCGGTTGCTCAGGCGGCGGTTAATTCAGGTGTAGCTCGTATCGAGATGCCTGAAAACTACATGGCAGAGTAATATATCTTTCAGATGTGATACACAAAAAATGGGACGCTATTGCGTCCCATTTTTTATGTCATCCATTTGGCTCGAGGCAAGAGTTATTACCTGAAACCTTTTATCAGGCTTTTTTATTCTTCGTCGAATGACTCAAATTCGATGCCCATTTCCGTCATCAGCGCTTTTACTTCTGTTGGAATATCATCAGGACGGTCTTTACGAAGGTCTTCATCTGTCGGAAGTGGCTGACCTGTGTACGCGTGCAAAAATGCCTCGCATAGCAATTCGCTATTGGTTGCATGGCGTAAGTTATTGATCTGACGGCGAGTACGCTCATCAGTTAGCACCTTTAAAACTTTTAGCGGGATAGAGACGGTAATTTTTTTTACTTGTTCGCTTTTTTTGCCGTGCTCTGCATATGGGCTAATGTATTCGCCATTCCAGTCAGCCATTGCACACCTTCATTTATGTAATCGGTTAAAAATAATTTAGGTGCTGATTTTAGCTGCATTTACCGCCATAAGCAAAGACATATAGACGTCTAGAAGTGTTGACGTCTCATTTTTTGACGAGTAAAGTGAACATAACAGCAAAGGAAGCGTGTTGATCACTTTATGTTACTCATTAGATATAGCGCATTCCTATTTAGAAGTCATTACCCGTGAAAGGATACACCCATGAGCACTCGCAAACCTGCGACCATTGCAGTACGCACTGGTATTGAATCAGACAGCCAATATCATGCTGTCGTTCCACCTATTTATCTTTCCACTAACTATGGTTTTCCTGCTTTTGGTGAAGTGCCCAAGTATGATTACACACGATCTGGTAATCCAAACCGCGGACTGTTGGAAAGTGCGCTATCTGAACTTGAGTCTGGAAAAGGAGCGGTTGTTACTAACTGCGGTACGTCGGCATTAAATTTATGGGTTTCCGCTTTTCTCGGCCCAGATGATCTCATTATTGCTCCTCACGATTGTTATGGTGGTACCTATCGTCTTTTTAATACCCGAGCTAACAAAGGCGATTTTAAGGTTCAGTTTGTCGATCAATCAGACGAACAGGCTTTAGATGCTGCATTGGCACAAAAACCAAAACTCATTTTGCTAGAAACTCCGTCAAACCCTCTGGTTCGCGTAGTGGATATTGCAGCTACTTGTGAAAAAGCGAAACAAGTCGGTGCGTTAGTTGCGGTGGACAATACCTTTTTGACACCCGTGTACCAAAAACCTTTAGAGCTAGGTGCGGATTTTGTTATCCACTCCACAACAAAGTACATCAACGGTCATTCGGACGTAATTGGTGGGGTAATCATCACCAACACAGAAGCGCATGCAGAAGAGCTTGCATGGTGGGGCAATTGTATTGGTGCAACGGGCACACCTTTCGATAGTTACATGACACTGCGAGGTATTCGTACGCTTGGTGCTCGTATGAAAGTACATGAAGAGAGCTCACAGCAGGTACTGGCTTACCTACAGAAACAAGCGTTAGTTAAAACTATCTATCATCCAAGCCTGCCGGAACATCCAGGTCACGACATTGCTAAAAAGCAGCAAACGGGCTTTGGCTCTATGTTGAGTTTTGAGTTTGCTGGTTCGTTTGAGCAGCTAAAGGTGTTTGTGAAAGAGCTCCAACTGTTTTCATTAGCTGAATCATTAGGTGGTGTAGAAAGTTTGATTTGCCACCCGGCATCCATGACTCACCGTGCAATGGGTGAGGAGGCACTGGCGGAGGCTGGGGTCTCTCATCAACTATTGCGTTTGTCTGTCGGTTTGGAAGATGCACAAGACCTCATCACAGATTTAGAACAAGCGTTCGCTAAAGCTACCCAGTAATAGGAGACGATAACAATGACTGTACAACGTCAGCTGCATAAGTTTGGTGGCAGTAGCTTAGCAAACCCAGAATGCTACTTACGCGTTGTGGGTATTCTCAAAGAGTATTCGACAGAAAATGATCTTGTGGTCGTCTCTGCTGCAGGAAAAACCACTAATCGCTTGATTGAGTTTTTGGAAGGGTTAAATAAAGATGGCCGAATTGCGCATGAAGCGCTTCAAAGCTTGAGACAGTTCCAAACTGAGCTAATAGAAAGCTTGTTGGAGAGTGAAGCAAAAGAAGAGCTGTTAGCTTTATTACATGATGAGTTCAGTACTCTCTCGGAGCTGACTGCACCACTCACTAATGCGCAAAAAGCTGCGGTACTGGGACACGGAGAAGTATGGTCTGCTCGCCTATTGGCCGCGTTATTATCTCAACGTTCTATCCCTGCGGTTGCACAAGATGCACGAGCGTTTTTACGTGCAGAAGCGGGAACTCAACCAGAGGTTGATCGCGCTCGTTCATACCCTTTAATTAAAGAGATCCTCGCGCAGCATAACCATAAACGTGTGGTAATTACTGGCTTTATGGCTCAGAACGAGGCAGGAGAAACCATTCTACTTGGTCGTAACGGCTCTGACTATTCTGCAACGGTCATAGGCGCGCTTGCTGAAGTCAGTACTGTCACGATTTGGAGTGATGTTGCTGGTGTTTATAGTGCCGATCCACGTTTGGTGTCTGATGCTTGTTTATTACCGTTACTTCGATTGGATGAAGCCAGTGAACTTGCTCGCTTAGCTGCCCCAGTGCTACACAGTCGTACGCTTCAGCCTGTGGCGCAAAGTACCATGGACCTTAATCTCAAGTGTAGCTATCTGCCAGAGTCGGGTTCTACTCGTATTGAGCGTGTATTGGCATCTGGTCGTGGCGCTAAAATTATTACTTCACTGGATGATGTTTTATTGGTGCAGTTGTCTTTCATGCATGGGCACGACTTCGAAAAAACACAGAGTGATGTATTACAAGCGTTGCAGCGCGCGCAATTAGAGCCATTGGCATTTGAAGCTCAATCCGATCAGCATACGCTACGCTTGGCTTACACCGCAGAAATCGCCGGTGGTGCATTGAAACACTTGCAAGAGCTTGCGGTAGAGGCAGAAATTAAGCTAAAAGAAGGTTACTCGCTCTTAGCTGCGGTAGGTGCAGGCGTTACGAAAAACGCCAATCATTGCTTTGGCTTTTATCAGAAGCTAAAGCACTCTCCGGTAGAATTTATCTCTGAAACAGACTCAGGGCTGAGCCTAGTCGCTGTTTTGCGCCGTACTGATACCGAGGCGTTGGTTCAAACGATTCATAGCCAGTTGTTCCAAGCGCAAAAACGCGTGGCAGTGGCTTTATGTGGCAAGGGTAATATTGGTTCTAGTTGGTTAAATTTATTTGCGACGCAAAAAAGTGAGCTCGAAAAACGTCATGGTATGAGCTTTGATCTTGTCGCGGTTGTGGATAGCCAAACCTATTGGTTCGATGAGCAAGGTATTGAGGCGGTGAGTGTTGCTGAACGATTTGATGATGAAAGCATAGCAAACAATGGGGATTGGCTGGCACGTTTGGGAGCGCTTAAAAGCTACGATGAAGCCGTCGTGCTTGATGTTACCGCGAGTAAAGATTTGGCTCAGCGCTACGTAGAAATCGCACAGCAAGGCATTCATTTGATTTCCGCCAACAAAGTGGCCGGTTCCGCAGATAGTCAGTACTACCATCAGGTTCAAGATGCATTCGCTAAAATTGGTCGTCATTGGCTATACAACGCAACGGTTGGTGCTGGGTTACCGATAAACCATACCGTGCGAGATCTTCGTGAAAGTGGGGATGAAATCGTCGCTCTATCGGGGATTTTCTCGGGGACGTTATCATGGCTGTTCCAACAGTTTGATGGTTCTGTGCCATTTAATGATTTAGTCGATCTTGCTTGGCAGCAAGGGTTAACCGAACCTGACCCTCGTTCTGATTTAGATGGCTCCGATGTAATGCGTAAGTTAGTCATCTTGGCTCGAGAATCGGGCCTAGATATAGAACCAGACAGCGTTAAAGTTGAGTCTTTGGTGCCAGAAGAATTAAGAGAACTGAGCTTAGATGATTTCTTCGATAATGGAGCATTGTTGAGTGAAATACTTCAAGAGCGTCTGACAAAAGCACAGAGAAACGATCAAGTGCTTCGCTATGTGGCGCGTTTAGAAAAAAATGGTAAAGCAACGGTGGGAGTCGAAGCGTTATCTCGTGAGCACGCGCTCGCCAACTTATTGCCATGCGATAACATTTTTGCCATAGAGAGCAAGTGGTACAAAGATAACCCTCTGGTAATTCGAGGACCAGGCGCAGGCAGAGAAGTGACAGCCGGCGCTATTCAATCCGACCTCAACCGATTGGCTGGTTTATTTTAAAGTTGCGATTGACCTAAAAACCCTGGAATTAATCCAGGGTTTTTTATTCCCCTATCAGTGCCATACTGAAGTCATAACCCGTGCAAAATGGCGAGATGATGCTCAAGTAGAAACTTGAACTATCTTCATTATTAACTTGAGAAAAATTCATAATTACAAGGTTGACATTAAATCGTATTCAATACATTCTGTAGACATATAGACGTCTAAACGTCGATTTTAAGGATTTGTTTTCGTGGCGGAGTGCCGCAGGGAGAGTAAGATGGGATATACGCACGCAGGCCATATCGACGCCTTGAACCAGAATATTGCTGAGTTATCAGATAACATCAATGTATCGTTTGAGTTTTTTCCGCCAAGCAGCGCTAAGATGGAAGAAACACTTTGGAATTCAGTGCACCGTCTTAAAACGCTTCAACCTAAATTTGTTTCTGTGACTTACGGTGCGAACTCCGGCGAGCGTGACAGAACACACTCCATCATTAAAGAAATTAAAGCAACAACCGGATTGGTTGCCGCTCCCCATCTCACTTGTATTGATGCGACTCGTGAAGAGTTGATTAATATTGCCGATGATTATTGGAACAATGGTATTGAAAATATCGTCGCTCTGCGTGGTGATATTCCTCCAGGTGGCGGTGCGCCTGATATGTATGCCTCGGATTTGGTTGAGCTGCTGAAATCACGCCACGATTTCGATATCTCCGTTGCTGCATTCCCTGAGGTTCACCCTGAAGCTAAAAGCGCACAGTCTGACTTATTGAACCTAAAACGTAAGGTAGATGCAGGTGCAAACCGTGCTATTACTCAGTTCTTTTTTGACGTTGAGTCTTACCTGCGATTCCGTGACCGTTGTGTCGCAGCAGGAATTGACGTAGAAATTGTGCCAGGAATTTTGCCTGTATCGAACTTTAAGCAAGCGTCTCGCTTTGCGGCACAGAACAACGTGAAAGTACCAGGATGGATGAGCAAACAATTCGATGGTTTGGATGATGATCCGGTGACTCGCCAGCTTGTAGGAGCTAGCCAAGCTATTGATATGGTGCGTGTACTGAGTCGTGAAGGGGTTAAGGACTTTCACTTCTACACACTAAACCGTGCAGAGATGACTTACGCGTTATGCCATACGTTGGGTGTTCGTCCTCGCGCAGTAGTCGGTGCGTAAATCTGGTTTCAAAAAGATAAAAGGCTTGCCAAGTGGCAAGCCTTTTTCGTTTTATCAAAGCAAAAGGAGTTTAACCAATCACTTCAAGTTCAGTTAGAACTTCTTCTGCCCAAGTGATCCAAGTTTCACGTAACAGAAGGTTACGGCGAAGCGTTAGACGTTCTAGGCGAGCTTGTTTATCTAAAGTTGACGGCGTTGCGTAGTAAGCCGCTTCAATTTCTTTGTAGTGAGAAACCAGTTTGCGAGACTCTTCAACTAGCTCGGCGAGTTGGTCACGGAATGGAGCTGCAGGTTGAACGGCACATGCCATCAATTTCGCTGAAAACTCATCACGAACTGTTGGGTGTGCAGTTGGTTGATCAAACCACTCTCCTAAAGCGCTGCGACCAGCGTCTGTAATGGAGTAAACCTTGCGGTCTGGTTTGCCTTCTTGGGGTTCTAATACGCAAGTAACCAGTTCTTTCTCAGCCATTTTGTTGAGTTCACGGTACACCTGTTGGTGGCTTGCTTTCCAGAAGTAACCGATGCTAGCAGAGAATTCTTTAGTGATATCGTAACCGGTTGCGTCGCGAGTGCTAAGAACAGTTAAGATTACGTGTGGTAATGACATGTCTTCAATCCAAATGGTCAATAAACTTGTAAACAAGCTACTTATACTTTCAGCTGCGCTCTTACTGGCACTTGAGTTTTTTAATGTATAAGTAGCACCAACAATGTTGGTCCTGTCACCTTAAAGCCGTTTATCACCTAGAGAGATGGGGAGTCCCATCAAGGCTGGAGCAGGTATGATTGGATTTATGAGCTCTCAGCAGGCAAGTAGTATATAAATAATAAGCATGAAGTGGAATAGTAGGACAAAATTACCCTAAAAAACTAACATAATAATCAATAGTGTTAACTTGTGGTTTTTTATTCTTTTGTTTTGGTATTTTTTGGGTCTTTAGTGGTTTATTTGACTACTTTTGTTTTGGTGCGATTATCCTGTGATAAAAAAAAGCTGAGCATTTGCCCAGCTTTTTATTAAAAATGAAACGATTAGCCTGTGTTACGCATACCTGCAGCAATACCAGCAATCGTCACCATCAACGCTTCTTCCAAGTTTGCAGAAGCTTCTTCGGTTTGACGCGTGCGGTATAGTAGCTCTGCTTGTAGCATATTCAATGGCTCAACGTAGATATTGCGTAAGCGAATCGACTCGAGTCCCCAAGGGTCATGCTGCATCAAGTTTTCATTGTTCTCTACATTCAGTACCGCTTTGATGTCTTCTTGAAGCTGAGCACGAAGCTTTTCACCGAGTGGACGGAGCGACTCATCCACCAATCGCTCATCGTAGTAGCGAGAGATATCAATATTACACTTCGAGTACACCATTTCCAGCATGCCGAGACGAGTTGAGAAAAATGGCCATTCGCGGCACATCTCTTCGAGCAATGCTTGGTGGCCTTTATCGATCGAGTATTGAATCGCTTCACCTGCGCCTAGCCATGCAGGAAGTACCAAACGGTTTTGACTCCATGAGAAGATCCACGGGATTGCACGTAAGCTTTCTACTCCGCCCTTAGGGTTGCGTTTTGCAGGACGAGAACCAAGTGGCAACTTGCCGAGTTCGAGTTCTGGTGTTGCTTGGCGGAAGTAAGGCACGAAATCTGGCTCGCCACGAACCACATTTCGGTAAGACTCACAGCTTACTTCTGATAGCACTTCCATCAAGTCGCGCCATTCTTGTTTTGGCTCTGGTGGCGGTAACAAGTTGGCCTCCAGAATCGCACTTGCGTATAGGTTAAAGCTGTTTACTGCGACATCTGGGAGCCCCAGTTTAAAGCGGATCATCTCGCCTTGTTCTGTTACACGTAAACCGCCTTTCAAGCTTTTTGGTGGTTGCGACAAAAGCGCAGCATGCGCAGGTGCACCACCGCGACCGACTGTGCCCCCACGACCATGGAATAGAGTTAGCTCAACGCCTTCTTCCTCAGCCACTTTAACTAACGATTCCATCGCATGATACTGAGCCCAACCAGCAGACATAACACCTGCATCTTTCGCTGAGTCAGAGTAACCAATCATGACCATCTGGTGGTTTTGGATAAAACCACGGTAAAGGTCAATCCCCATAAGCTGCTTGATGACCGATTCTGCGTTGTTCAAATCGTCTAGCGTTTCGAACAGAGGACACACATCCATGCGGTAAGGGCAACCCGCTTCTTGTAGCAGTAGATGAACGGCTAGTACGTCAGAGGCGGTACGTGCCATTGAAATAACGTAAGCGCCAAACGCTTCACGCGGTTGTGCTGCAACAATCTTGCAGGTATCCAAAACCTCTTTGACGGGTTCAGACGGTTCCCAATCACGAGGGAGAAGCGGACGTTTAGATGCAAGCTCGTTAGTTAGAAAAGCAATCTTATCTTGCTCACTCCATTGTTCGTAATCACCAATACCTAAGTAGCGAGTTAGTTCAGACAAGACGTCTGAGTGACGCGTGCTCTCTTGGCGGATATCAAGACGTACAAGATGGATACCAAATGCTTTTACGCGGCGTAGTGTATCCAGTAGTGAGCCGTTGGCTATTACACCCATGCCACATTCGTTTAGTGACTGGTAGCAGGCATACAGCGGTTCCCAAAGTTGCTCGACTTTTTGCAGTGGTGCTTTAACAGCCAGCTTTTGACCGTGGATCTTAGCATCGAGAATATCTTTGGTTTCATTGAGCAGAGTGCGTAATTGCTTCAGGATCGCACGGTATGGTTCGTGCTGATCTTCGCCAGCAAGTTCACGGACTTGATCGTTTGAAACTGTCATAGACAGCTCGCTGATCAACTCGTTGATGTCATTGAGATAAAGATCGGCGGCTTTCCAACGAGACAATAGTAAGACTTCACGCGTAACGTTGTGAGTAACAAACGGGTTACCGTCACGGTCACCGCCCATCCAAGAGGAGAAGTGCACTGGGCGAGCATCAATGGGTAAACCTTCTCCAAGGTAAGATTTTAGACGGTCATTCATCTCACGTAGGAAGTCCGGTACTGCTTCCCATAGAGAGTTTTCAACGACCGCAAAGCCCCACTTTGCTTCATCCAACGGAGTAGGGCGTTGTTGTCGAATCACGTCTGAATGCCAGCCTTGGGCAATCAGTTGCTCTAGGCGGCGTTCGGTTTTTCTGCGCTCTTTAGAAGAAAGATCGCTTAGCTCCAACTTTGATAAGCACTCGTTTATCTTGACCAGTTTGTTGATCATCGTGCGGCGCGTAATTTCTGTTGGGTGAGCCGTCAATACCAATTCAATATTCAGATCACGAACCGCTTGGGCAGTGTCCAGTTTGCTCACATCGTTTTGTACCAGTTTAGAAAACAGCGAGTTAATCGCGTCTGGTTCGCAAATGTGCTCTTCACAATGGCGTGAAATCGTGTGGTATTGCTCAGCGATATTGGTGAGGTTTAGAAATTGGTTAAACGCGCGAGTAACGGGCGTTAGCTGCTCATCAGGTAGATGTTTGATTTCTTCGATCAAGCTGTCCCTGTCTGCTTGATTCCCTGCTTGAGCTGATTTGGATAATTTACGAATGGTTTCCACTTTCTCGAAGATTTCTTCGCCATGGGCATCGCGAATGGTGTTACCCAATAAGTGGCCTAACATGCGCACATTACTTTTGAGTGCGGCGTATTTCTCGTTCATTGTCGTCCTGCCTCGTAAAAAAACTACATCCATTGTCCTTGTTAAGACTCCAATCTAGCGAAAAGCACCAGTTATAGTCAAATAAAGCAGACTAAGTTTGCAATTATTCCGCTGTCTCCTGATTTAGAGCAAATTTACGGCAGCCATAGAGTAAGAAGTGAAAATTAATTACAAAATAACAAGTTAAATAAGTGTTAAGACTAGCGCTAAATTGTGAAGATAAAAAGATGCAGCTCAATCGAGCTGCACAGACTTTCGAGCTTAAACGCGTATTAACAGCAGTACTTGACCATTGCCTTTGAAAGCACATCAATTGTGGGGTCGATAAAGTCGAAGGATAGAAACTCATCCGGTTGATGGGCTTGGTCGATTGACCCAGGGCCGAGCACCAAGGTTGGACACAACTGTTGTAGAAATGGTGCTTCAGTACAGTAGTTCACGGTTTCTGAACTGGTTTGGCAGATCTCTTCAACACCACCGATAAATGGGTGGTCATGTTGGCATTCGTAACCCGGAATAGGCTCATGCAATGGAATAATCTCCAGTCTCCCAGGCCATTTCGCTTCGACTTCTTTTAATGCTCCGCGCAACATGTTCTCTAAACCATCAAGGCTAATGCCGGGAAGAGGACGCACGTCGTAATGCAGCTCACAGCAACCACAAATACGGTTAGCGCTGTCACCACCGTGAATGTGTCCAAGATTTAGGGTAGGGCTTGGAATGGCAAAACCCGGATGCTGATATTCTTTAATCAATTTGTCACGCAGTTGCATCATGGCGAACATGACTTCATGCATGATCTCAATAGCGTTAACGCCAAGCGCTGGGTCCGATGAGTGACCGGACTTGCCTGTTACGCGAATGGCATTTGCCACATGCCCTTTATGACCTCGAATTGGTACAAGGCTGGTGGGTTCACCAATGATGCAGTAATCCGGCTTAAATGGGGCGTTTGCTGTGAAATGTCGCGCGCCCAACATGGTGGTCTCTTCGTCACAAGTGGCTAATACGTAAAGTGGTTTGCTCTGCTTGCTCCAATCGACTTTCTTCACTGCTTCATAAATAAAGGCGAAAAAGCCTTTCATGTCTGCTGTGCCTAAACCGTAGAAGCGGTTGTCTTTTTCCGTCAGTTTATGCGGATCAAAATTCCATCGCCCTTGATCGAATGGCACGGTATCGCTATGGCCAGCAAGTAAAAGGCCACCTTCACCCTCACCCATACGTGCGATCATATTGTGCTTGCCTGGCTCGACTTCGATCACTTCAACGCTAAAACCCAGATCTTTAAACCAAGATGCGAGTTTTTCGATGACTTTTGCATTGCCCTGATCCCAGCTCGGATCCGTGGAGCTGATAGAAGAGGTGCTGATGAGTCCTTCATAGACCTCTAGAAAAGTTGGTAATTGCATGGATTCTTCAAATCTCCTGTTGACAGACAGACCACAAAAATGTAAAACACATATTAAATCATATTTAATGAATAAAAAATCAAAATAAAGCAAAAATTAAATATGAATAGTCATTTGAGCCTTTAAGTATATGGATGTTACACAATGCTAAAAACCACGATTATTGGAGCCAGCGGTTACACCGGCGCAGAGTTAGCGTTAATGGTTAATAAACACCCACAACTCACGCTATCAGGTTTATACGTTTCCGCCAACAGTGTTGATGCGGGAAAGAGCATCGCGCAGCTGCACGGTAAGCTAGCGGGCATCATTGATATGCCAGTTTTACCACTAACGGATCCACTGCAAATCGCTCAAGAATCGGACGTGGTGTTTTTGGCAACGGCTCACGAAGTCAGCCATGATTTAGCCCCAACTTTCTTGGAGGCAGGCTGTCAGGTATTCGATTTATCGGGTGCATTCCGTGTGAAAAGTGAAGGCTTTTACGACACTTTTTATGGCTTCGAACATCAACATAACAACTGGCTAGATAAAGCAGCATACGGCTTAGCAGAGTGGAACCAAGAATCAATAAAAACCACTCCTTTGATTGCAGTAGCAGGTTGCTACCCAACCGCTTCACAGCTTGCAATCAAACCTTTATTAGAACATGCGTTGCTCGATACCAACCAATGGCCAGTGATCAACGCAACCAGTGGTGTATCAGGTGCAGGGCGTAAAGCCTCCATGGTTAACAGCTTCTGTGAAGTGAGCTTGCAACCTTATGGTGTATTTAACCATCGTCACCAGCCAGAGATTGCTCAGCACTTGGGTTGCGATGTGATTTTTACTCCGCACCTCGGCAACTTTAAACGCGGCATTCTTGCCACTATCACCATGAAGCTTGCGCAAGGTGTGACAGAAGCACAAGTGGCACAGGCGTTTGAACAAGCTTATCAAGGCAAGCCTGCGGTGCGTCTTAAAGGCGACGGTATTCCACGTATTCAGGATGTCGAAAATACCCCTTTCTGCGATATCGGCTGGAAGGTACAAGGCGAACACATCATTGTGATTTCAGCTATCGACAACCTACTTAAAGGTGCATCGAGTCAAGCGATGCAATGTCTCAATATTCATTACGGTTACCCAGAACTGACAGCGTTGCTGTAGTCGTTGAAAGAGGGAAATGCGATGACGCAAACCAATCAAGCTCCTTTAGTCATTAAGCTAGGTGGTGCAGCTCTATCATGCACTCAAACCTTAAGCCAACTTTTTGGTGCCATTGCGGCTTACCAAAAATCGGCACAGCGACAAATCGCCATCGTTCATGGCGGTGGCTACCTAGTTGATGAGTTGATGGCAAAGCTTCAGCTTGAAACCGTTAAGAAAAACGGTTTACGCGTAACGCCTTACGATCAAATTCCTGTGATTGCAGGCGCGCTTGCAGGCACTGCGAATAAGTTACTTCAAGGTCAAGCGATTGCGGACGGTCTTAACGCTGTGGGCCTTAGCCTTGCGGATGGTGGTTTGTGTCTTGTTGAAGAACTTGACCCAGAACTCGGCGCGGTAGGCAAAGCATCACCGGGTGACTCAGCACTATTACAAGCGGTGCTAAACACAGGTGCACTGCCGATCATCAGTTCAATTGGTTTAACCAAAGATGGCCAGATGATGAATGTGAATGCTGATCAAGCAGCAGTCGCGGTTGCGGGCGCATTAGATGCGGAGTTAGTCCTGTTATCAGACGTGAGTGGTGTATTAGATGGAAAAGGCCATTTGATCAAAACCCTGTCAGAGCAGCAAGCTAACTCGTTGATCGATGGACATGTGATCACCGATGGCATGATCGTCAAAGTTAAAGCCGCTTTGGAGGCCGCCAATGATCTTGGCCGTCCAATTGAAGTCGCGACCTGGCGTTACCCAGAAAAATTAGCACAGTTATTCGCTGGTGAAAGTATTGGTACTCAATTCTTGCCTCAATAAGCATCAGCAAAAGAATTCAATATTAGGAAGTCGTAGTTGGCACTGACCGCCGAGCGCAGCGCCAGTTAAGTTTGGAGAAAAAACATGAGCAAAGTGAACGTAAATAAAGTGGTAGTCGCATACTCAGGCGGTCTAGATACTTCAGTAATTATCCCGTGGCTAAAAGAGAACTACGACTGTGAAGTAGTGGCTTTCGTTGCCGATGTTGGTCAAGGTGCCGAAGAGCTAGAAGGCATTGAAGCGAAAGCAAAAGCCTCCGGTGCTTCTGAATGCTACATCGCTGACCTGAAAGAAGAAATGGTCGCAGACTACATTTACCCAACGCTAAAAACCGGCGCGTACTACGAAGGTAAGTACCTGCTAGGTACATCAATGGCGCGTCCAATCATTGCTAAAGCGCAGGTTGAAGTGGCACGTAAAGTGGGCGCGGACGCACTGTGTCATGGCTGTACAGGTAAAGGTAACGACCAAGTGCGTTTCGAAGGTGCATTCGCAGCACTAGCACCGGACTTACAAGTGATTGCACCTTGGCGTGAGTGGGACCTAGTGAGCCGTGAAGAGTGTTTGGATTACCTCGCTGAGCGTAATATTCCTTGCTCTGCGTCTCTTACTAAGATCTATTCACGTGATGCAAACGCATGGCACATTTCGACGGAAGGCGGCGTTTTAGAAGATACTTGGAACGCACCAAACGAAGACTGCTGGGTGTGGACTGTCGACCCAGAGCAAGCGCCAAATGAAGCGGAATACGTCACGCTGAAAGTAGAAAAAGGTGAAGTGGTCGAAGTTGATGGTGAAGCGATGACACCATACAACGCACTGGTTTACCTAAACGAGAAGGGCGCTAAGCACGGTGTTGGCCGTATCGATATCGTGGAAAACCGTCTTGTTGGAATGAAGTCTCGTGGTTGCTATGAAACACCGGGAGGCACCATCATGATGGAAGCGCTGCGCGCTGTAGAGCAGCTTGTGCTAGACAAATCATCATTCGAATTCCGTGAGGAGCTAGGTCTAAAAGCGTCTCACCTTGTATACGATGGCCGTTGGTTTACGCCACTATGTAAATCGATCCTTGCTGCTTCAGAAGAGCTAGCGCAAGACGTTAACGGTGAAGTGGTTGTTAAGCTTTACAAAGGTCAAGCGACAGTCACGCAAAAACGTTCTGACAACAGCTTGTATTCAGAAGAGTTCGCGACTTTTGGTGAAGATGAAGTGTACGACCAAAGCCATGCAGGTGGGTTCATCCGTCTTTACTCGCTATCAAGCCGTATTCGTGCATTGAACAGCCAGAAGAAATAATCCCTTAACATCCATCTTGGATTGAATAAAGACCCGCCATTTATAGGCGGGTCTTTTGGTTTCTAAAAGCGGGTACCTAAATTTGGCTTGAATATATATGTAAAAATATTGAATTTATACTTTATTTTTTATCGAAATTGCCGTAACGTTGACCCATAAGAAAAAGTGAGCAAATGACCATCAAATTGGTTACTACTCATTCGAGAACGTTAGAGTAAGCAATAGTCATCAGGAGAGACGCAATGGCATTATGGGGCGGAAGATTTACCCAAGCGGCAGACACCAGATTTAAAGAGTTCAATGATTCGTTGCGTTTTGACTACCGATTGGCTGAGCAAGACATCGTAGGTTCAATCGCATGGTCTAAAGCTCTGCTTTCTGTTGATGTGCTATCGGCAGAAGAACAGCAAAAACTGGAACTTGCTTTAAATGAGCTGAAGTTAGAAGTGATGGAAGACCCTCACCAAATTCTTCGCTCTGATGCAGAAGATATCCACTCTTGGGTTGAACAGCAGCTAATCAGTAAAGTGGGAGATTTAGGTAAAAAACTCCACACTGGGCGTTCTCGGAATGACCAAGTCGCCACAGACTTGAAACTTTGGTGTCGTCAGCAAGGTCAGCAATTGTTGATTGCTTTAGATCGCCTACAAGCACAAATGGTCCATGTTGCTAAACAGCACCAAGGCACCGTATTGCCAGGCTATACTCATCTTCAGCGTGCTCAACCTGTAACCTTTGCTCACTGGTGCTTGGCTTATGTTGAAATGTTCGAGCGTGACTACTCTCGTCTGAATGATGCCTTACAGCGTCTCGATACTTGTCCACTTGGCTCGGGTGCGTTAGCGGGAACGGCTTATCCGATTGATCGCGAACAATTAGCACATAATCTCGGTTTCCACCGTGCTACGCGTAATTCACTCGATTCGGTTTCAGATCGTGATCATGTGATGGAGCTGATGTCGGTGGCTTCGATTTCTATGCTGCACCTTTCTCGTCTCGCCGAAGATATGATCTTCTACAATTCAGGCGAGTCAAACTTCATTGAGTTAGCGGATACGGTGACATCTGGTTCGTCATTAATGCCACAGAAGAAAAACCCAGATGCACTTGAGTTGATCCGTGGTAAGACAGGGCGTGTCTATGGCGCATTATCGAGCATGATGATGACAGTTAAAGCCTTGCCATTGGCGTACAACAAAGACATGCAGGAAGATAAAGAAGGGTTGTTTGACGCTTTAGATACATGGAACGACTGCATGGAAATGGCAGCTCTGTGTTTTGACGGTATTAAAGTGAATGGCGAGCGCACACTAGAAGCGGCGAAACAAGGTTACGCAAACTCGACGGAGTTAGCTGATTACCTAGTGGCGAAAGGCATCCCATTCCGTGAAGCTCACCACATCGTCGGTGTCGCGGTCGTTGGTGCTATTGCTAAAGGTTGTGCGCTAGAAGAGCTGTCTATCGAAGAGTTAAAAGCCTTCTCAGAAGTCATTGAAGCGGATGTGTATGACATTCTGACTATCGATTCGTGTTTGGAAAAGCGTTGTGCTTTGGGGGGGGTTTCGCCTCACCAGGTCGCTTACGCGGTAGAACAAGCGGATAAGCGCCTGAGCCAGCGTGACAGCTCGGCGGTGAAAGTGCGTCCTGCACGTTTGACGGACATTGAAACGTTGGAAGGTATGGTTGCTTACTGGGCGAACCTTGGTGAGAATCTTCCGCGCTCTCGTAATGAGCTCGTGAGAGATATTGGCTCTTTCGCGGTGGCTGAGCATCATGGTGAAGTGACGGGTTGCGCTTCTCTATATGTGTATGACTCAGGGTTGGCTGAAATACGCTCTCTTGGTATCGAAGCGGGCTGGCAAGGCCAAGGGCAGGGCAGTGCGATTGTGAACTATTTGGTTGAGAAAGCGCGCCAGATGGCGATCAAGAAAGTCTTTGTTCTAACGCGAACGCCTGAGTTCTTTATGAAGCAAAGCTTTTTACCGACATCGAAGTCATTACTGCCGGAGAAAGTTCTGAAAGATTGCGATCAGTGCCCACGTCAACATGCATGTGATGAGGTAGCGCTTGAGATCAATTTAATGGAGCAAGTGATCCAAAAAACGCATGTGGCATGAACTGAAGTTGTGGAGTGATTTTATTAGCATTCAATGACATAGTCATTTTCCTGTTTACTTACATCAGTATTCGCTAAAAAAATCGAAAAAATTTGGAACCTTTGAGAGGAAGCCCGGTCTATTAAAGTACCACTGCTTTTTCTTAGAAGAATCTAAGAGAGCCCCAGAACTGACATTGGTTTTGGGGCTTTTTTCTATCTGTCACTTTTCTCTTTTTTATTCGTTTTTTTTTGTCCCCGTCGACGCTGCCAAGGCAAGATGACAAAACGCATCCATAAGTGTAAAAACAACAAAACGTTGAAAGCGAAGCCGGCAAAGATCAAAGTGATCGACTCGATGCTTTGTGGATCATCTTTGAGCGTAAACCACCATACAATCCAACACAGTACAGAAAGTACCGTCAATTGATCCAAGCATCGTTGGCAACGTCCAAGTTTTTTCCAAAACCAATGTTCTTCGCAGCGGCGACAAGTCATAGTGTTTTCCAAACCATTAGTGTTGCTTCAGATTATATATCTAACTATATGGTGGAAAGCGTTTCTTGTACCGGACTTAGAGCGCTATGACACAACCAAAAATGGAAAGTTAGCTTTGTAAAAGCTTTGTGGCACGTAATTGATGTATGGTGCGCTGTCAGTCTTTAACAGGAAATATAATGATGTCGACAGAGTTGAAACTTGCGCTGAGTATCGCTGGTGGGTTCTTTATGATCGGTGTTGTCGCGATTTGTATGGTCAGCCGCTATGCAATGATGGCAGCGTAAGAGAGATTTCATTGCGCCAAAGTAGTAAAGCAAAGCCTCGTTGATGACGAGGCTTGCTTTATATTTAGATAGAAGCCTGAAAGCGTTAGCAGCCTGGGCCGCAGTCAAGACAATGTTTCACCATTTCTGGCCCTAAGTGTAGTTTTGCATTCAAATCACGTAGAGCGGTGCGGACGCCTTCTTCAATCACTGGGTGATAGAAGGGCATATCTAACATCTCAGAAATCGTCATCCTATTTTGGTGCGCCCATGCTAAAAGGTGCGCAAGATGCTCTGCATTCGGGCCCATCATTTCTGCACCTAAAAAACGTCCAGTGCCTTGCTCTCCGTAGACATGCAGAATGCCTTTATTACGAAGCATGACGCGCGAACGTCCTTGATTTTCAAACGAGACTTCACCGGTTGCGAAACATCCACATGTGCCTAGACGTGTTTCTAGTTGTTTATATGTTTCGCCAACCATAGCAATTTGAGGGTCGGAGAACACGGCTGAAATTGGTGAGCGACGCAGACCCGCACGAATATCTGGGAAACGGCCTGCGTTGTCTCCAGCAATTCGGCCTTGGTCAGCGGCTTCGTGCAGCAGTGGAATTTGGTTACTTGCATCACCTGCGATGAAGATGCTCTCTACCGAAGTTTGCAATGTGTAGTGATCCGCCGTTGGTACGCCACGTTCATCGAGAGCCACATTGGTGTTCTCGATCGCCAGCTTATCGACGTTTGGACGACGACCCGTTGCGGCCAATACGTAATCGACAACGAAAGTTTCTAATTCGCCATCATGGTTGATGAATTGGATTTCGACCTTGTCTTCGCCGTCATTGTCTGACGAAGCAATGCGTTTCATACTTTCGACTTTTACATCTGCATCAAGGTAGAACTCTTCCTTAAAGGCTTTATCTGCATACGCCATCACCTCTGGGTCTGTCAGTGGGCCCACTTGTCCTCCAAGGCCAAAGAGCTTCACGTTTACTCCTAGGCGGTGTAAAGCCTGACCCAATTCAAGGCCGATGACTCCTGGGCCAAATACTGCCACGGACTCTGGTAAGTCATCCCAGTCAAATACATCATCGTTAATCACTAGGCGATCACCCAGTTCATTCCAAGCTGCCGGATATGCTGGACGAGATCCTGTCGCAATAACAATGCGCTGTGCGGTGACCTGAGTATGATCATCTATGATGAGAGTGTGGTCATCGGCAAACTTCGCGTAGCCCGATAGTTTGTCTTCAGCGGGAATATCATCGACACTTTCAAGCACAAAGCCAACAAAACGATCGCGTTCGCGCTTTACACGATCCATAACTTCTCGTCCGTTAATTCGTACTTCACCTTGCGGGTGTATCCCAAATCCAGGTGCTTTTTCGATTTGATGAACACTTTCTGCTGCCGCAATTAACAGCTTAGACGGCATGCATCCGACACGAGCACAGGTTGTTCCGTAGGGACCGCCCTCAATCATTACCACGCTGTTGGTATGAGCTTTTGCTGCTCGATAAGCACCAAGACCAGCCGTACCGCCACCAATAATCGCTACGTCGACATTTACTTGTTTCATCGTGAACTCTCGCTTTTGTTTTAAGCCAAGCTAGCTACATTGAGCTTGGAGAGTGAATTGGATAGTTGAATCTGGATAAGTAGTCACCTTAGTGGCAGATGACTACTTATCTAGACTAGTAGAAGAAGTGGTTTAGGGTTGGCCTCCGAGCCAAAAGGCACCGGAGACCGAGGGTGTAGGCTATGGACAGCTTAGCCTAGATACGCTTCTAGCTCTTCGCTACCGCCGATATGCTTGCCACCGATAAAGACTTGTGGAACAGTCGTGCGACCAGATATAGCTCGTAGACTAACTGTTGTTGCGTCTTTACCCAGAATCACTTCTTCATATTGAAGACCGTGGTCAATCAGATTTTGTTTCGCTTTCATACAGAAAGGGCAGCCTGGTTTAGTGAACACCGTGATGGATTCTTGCGTTTTGTAGTCAGGCGCTATGTAGTTCAGCATCGTATCTGCGTCTGACACCTTGAATGGGTCGCCTGGTTCGTTTGGCTCAATGAACATTTTTTCCACTACGCCATCTTTTACTAGCATGCTGTAACGCCATGAACGTTTGCCAAAGCCGATGTCGTTTTTATCCACTAACATACCCATGCCATCGGTGAATTCACCATTACCATCCGGGATGAAGGTAATGTTTTCTGCTTCTTGGTCTTGTTTCCATGCATTCATCACGAACGTATCATTGACCGAGACACAAATAATCTCATCCACTCCGTGCTCTTTAAATACAGGGAACAATTCGTTGTAACGAGGTAGATGGCTTGATGAACAGGTTGGAGTAAATGCACCCGGTAAGCTAAATACGATAACGGTCTTACCTTTAAATAGCTCATCGGTCGTTACATTCACCCAAGAGTCACCTTGACGAACTGGAAAAGTAACTTGAGGGACTTGTTGACCTTCTTTAGATACAAACATAATGATTTCCTTTAACTATTTTAAATTATGCGTATAGAGCTTAGCGTTTTTCGTCGCTCTGTTTCGTTTTGTTGAGCCCATTATTGTAAAAATCCTTTGATAGCTCTAATCGTTTGGTGTTATGGTTTTGATAGGTATTAGCTATTGTTAAAGAAGCGAAGCGTGAAGTATGAATATTCGAGATTTTGAGTACTTAGTTGCACTTGCGGAACATAAGCACTTTCGCAAAGCGGCAGAGGCATGTTTTGTTAGCCAGCCAACATTGAGTGGGCAAATTCGTAAACTAGAGGATGAACTCGGGACCACGCTTTTAGAGCGAAGCAGCCGACGTGTTTTGTTTACCGATTCAGGGTTACAGCTGGTGGAGCAGGCTAAACGCATCTTAAGTGAAGTGAAAACCTTCAGAGATATGGCAAGCGGTCAAAGCGGAGCCATGACTGGACCGATGCATATTGGTTTCATCCCGACGGTTGGGCCTTATCTACTACCCAAAATTCTGCCGCAGATAAAAGAAGCATTTCCTGAGTTGGAACTATTTCTGCACGAAGCTCAAACACATCAATTAGTGCGTCAATTGGAAGAAGGCAAACTAGATTGCTTAGTTTTAGCTTCGGTTGATGAAACTGCGCCATTTAAAGAGATCGAAGTGTATCAAGAGCCATTAAGTGTCGCAGTGCCATGTGACCACGAGTGGGCCTCTCTCGACCATGTTGATATGTTGGAGCTGAATGGTAAAACCGTTTTAGCGTTGGGAGACGGCCACTGTCTGCGAGATCAAGCGTTAGGTTTTTGTTTTGCCGCTGGTGCAAAAGACGATGAGCGTTTTAAAGCCACCAGCTTGGAGACGTTACGCAACATGGTTGCTGCCGGTGCGGGGATTACGTTATTGCCTCAACTTTCTATCCCTAATGAGAAGCAAAAAGATGGCGTATGCTACGTACCAGCTGTTAACCCAACCCCCTCGCGTAATATCGTTCTCGTATACCGTCCGGGCTCACCATTACGAGCTAGGTTTGAAGCTTTAGCAGCGAAGATTAAAGAGGTGTTGGCTTCTTATCCATCATTGAATGCAGCAGCATAAAAAGCAGAAATAAAAAAGGGAGAGCTTGATGCTCTCCCTTGTGCTTTTGTGATTTAGAACAGTTCTTCTGCGCCAGAGCCTGAAGAATAAATACTATCTTCTAAACGGTCGCCAGCGTATTCGGTAGGCTCCGTGCCTTTTTCAAAGTATTCGAACATTGATGTGCTATCTACTTTGTGCGTTAGCATACCGCTGTTGCGATCAATACGAACTCGAATAATATCCTCTGGAATATTTTTACCTTGCTCCGGCGTCCCTTCTAGCGCAACACGCATGAAGTCAATCCAAGCAGGCTCTGCGGTTTTCGCACCCGACTCGGCACCAGAAATTTGGCCTTGCCCTAGGTTGCTGTTAACAGTGGTGCGGCCAAGTGCACGTGAATGATCATCAAAGCCAACCCAAGCTATCGCAACGACACCAGGTCCATAGCCATTGTACCAAGCATCCTTGGAATCATTCGTTGTACCCGTTTTACCCCCGATATCTCGACGACCAAGTTTTTGCGCGCGCCAGCCTGTACCATTCCAACCTGTGCCTTCACGCCAGTTACCGCCACCCCAAATGTTGCTGTACATCATCTCACGCATTAAGAATGCATTCTGTTCAGAGATAACTTGCGGTGCATATTGAGGTTCATCATTTTCAAGGGCATTGTCTGTTGCAAGGCCATCAATTGCGACGTCTTGTTCGCCAAATTCATCAGCGTAGCGATTTTCTGGCTGCTCGCTCATTTGTGGACAATCTTTATGACAAACACTCTTTGGATTGGCTTTAAACAGTACTTCACCGAATGCATCTTCCACGCGTTCTACATAGAATGGTTCAACGTAATAACCACCGTTCGCAAACACAGAGTAACCTTGTGCCACTTTCATTGGTGTTAAGCTGCCAGCTCCGAGTGCGATGGTCTCTGAGCGCGGTACTTGGTTAATATCAAAACCGAAACGAGTAAGGTACTGACGTGTCTCCTCGAGGCCAACTTCACGGAGTGTACGCACTGCCATGACGTTTTTTGATTGAGCTAAGCCGAGGCGAAGACGCGTTGGACCACCATAAGTCGGTGGTGAGTTTTTTGGTCGCCAAGCTGAACCAGAACCTGCATCCCACTTGTTGATCGGCGCATCGTTAATCAAAGTGGCTAGAGTCAGCCCTTTGTCAATTGCTGCCGAGTAGATGAAAGGCTTGATACTTGAACCAACCTGACGCACTGACATGGTTGCACGGTTAAACTTGCTGTGAACAAAGTTGAAACCACCAACCAGCGACAATATCGCGCCATTTTCTGGGTTCATCGCAACAAACGCGGTGTTTGCTGTCGGCACTTGGCTCAGTTTCCAGCTCAGTGTTGTGTTGTCATCTTCATCGGTTTCACTTACTTCGCGAACCCAAACTTGTTGACCTGTCGCTAGCACATCATGCGCTGACTTTGGTGTTGAGCCTTGGCGGTTATCAGTAATGTACTTACGCGCCCAGTGCATTCCAGTCCAAGGGATGGTTTGCTCTTCATGGTTCTTAACCCATACTTGTGCCGTCTTATCATCGACTTTCGTCACAACCGCAGGGTAAAGGTCACCATAAGTTGGCTGTTTCTTCAGGTGCTTTTCTATTTGCTCATTGTCCCAGGCCGCTTCCCCTTCTTTCCAAAGCACACTTTCTGCACCACGGTAGCCATGACGTTCATCGTATGACAAGAGGTTATTTACCGCAGACGTATTTGCAGCATCTTGCAGTTTAGAATCCACAGTCATGTAGATATTCAAGCCAGAGGTATAAGCTTCCTCTTCACCGTACTCTTTTACTGCCCATGCACGAGCCAACTCTGCTACGTAAGGTGCGGAAAGCTCAATCTCAGCGCTATGATAACGCGCCATAATAGGCTCATTGCGTGCTTCGTCATACTGCTCTTGTGTAATGTATTTCTCATCAAGCATTCGCATTAATACAACGTTACGGCGTTTTGTTGCGCGCTCAAGAGAGTAAATTGGGTTCATGGTTGATGGCGCTTTTGGCATACCAGCGAGTGTTGCAATCTCACTTAACGTCAATTCATCAAGGCTCTTGCCAAAATACACTTGAGCGGCAGCACCAAAGCCATATGAGCGGTAACCAAGGAAGATTTTATTGACATAAAGCTCCATGATTTCTTGCTTACTTAAAAGCTGCTCAATATGGATAGCAATAAAAATCTCTTTAATCTTACGCATGATCTTCTTCTCATTAGATAAGAAGAAGTTACGAGCTAGCTGTTGCGTAATCGTACTTGCACCCTGTTTAGCCGAGCCTGAAACCGCAACAACAACCGCTGCACGAGTGATGCCGATAGGGTCGATACCAGGATGCTCGTAGAAACGGCTATCTTCGGTTGCGATGAGCGCGTGAATTAAGTCTTGAGGAATTTCGTCATAAGTAACAGGAATACGACGCTTTTCACCGAACTGTGCGATCAGCTTCCCGTCTTGACTAAACACCTTCATAGGTGT
>NZ_JAWOVM010000066.1:0-25356 GCF_033339895.1 Vibrio sp. 1751 | reverse complement strand
CAGTTGGTTAGAATACCGGCCTGTCACGCCGGGGGTCGCGGGTTCGAGTCCCGTCCACTCCGCCACTTATATTAAGCTTCAGTCGAAAGACTGAGGCTTTTTTCGTTCTGGTTCCCCCGACTTACCTGAAACTCACTTTCATATTGAAACCTTGCATCTAGAGTTACACTACCCTCTTCACATGGTTTTAATATCGTCGTGAACGAGCTAGCATGTAACTCTGTGCCTTAGTCTTAGCCTTATTCCGATACCAAGTTCTAACCAAAGCTCCTTTTATTCGATATTAGAAAATCTAGTTATGTGACAGAGTTTAATTGTTTGAAGTGTCGCTTGTTTCTAATTTGAAAACAGGACGACTTTGAATACAAGTTTAGTCTCACTGAGATCAAGAGGGAGGGGGGCTACATTTCTGTTAAGGCTTTGATCTACCTGAATGCTAGCTCAGTTTTATCTTGGTGAGGTTGCTAACCTGTTTGGGTTCTGAACGCAATTACCCTAAATGCCTCTTTCTCATAAAAATACAAACTCGCTCATTGCTAAGTATTGTGGAAGTTTAGCTTTGATGTTTGCGAGGAGCCTATATTGCCAAGGTAAGAGAAGTGATACAGATGAAAATGGGTAAATTAAAAGGCTCGTCTATGAATACTATCTATCAGCAATAGTTAGTATCTATGAAAATGTAGCGTAGCGATTCTTCGTATATTTGATGGTATATCAAAGAATAAGGAGCCTTCGTCCTTGAAGGGGAGTCTGAAAATTAGTTATGAAAAAAGCAGCTAGGTAGCTGCTTTTTATTTATTAAGTTACGTGTCTTTAAGAGTCCACTGTCTCCGTATGTTCCGGAGTGGTTATTGCTTGGTTGTTCTCTTCCATCTTCTTCTCTTCTGCTTTTGCTTTTTCAATCATTGGAGTGATTGTTGAGCCTTGAATGAGGATAGAGAAAACAACGACGGAGTAGGTCATTACAAGAATAATCTCTTTTACATCGATTAACTTATCTTGAATCACCCAAATACCAGATGGAATGGAAAGTGCCATTGCCAATGCAAGGCCCCCGCGTAAGCCGCCCCACGTCAAAATACGTACTGACCACGGGTTATATTTTCTGTAACGCTTAAAGCTAATGTACGAGAGAAATACGCTTAAATAGCGAGCGGCTAGTACAAGAGGGACTGAAATAGCCATCATGATCCAGTCTTCTTTGTGGAATTCAAACAGCAGCATCGACATGCCGATCAGTAGGAATAACACGCCATTCAAGAACTCATCAACAAGCTCCCAAAAATGGTCAAGGTGATCTTCACTCTCTTTTGAAAAGCCAATAAAGCGTGTCCAGTTGCCAATCATAATACCGGATACAACCATTGCGAGTGGGCCTGATACATGGATGTATTCAGCAAATGCGTAACCTGCTGTTGGGACACCAATGGTAAGTAACAATTCCATTGAGTGATCATCGGTGGCACTGATCAAGTAGTGGAATAGCAAACCGAGGACGAAACCATATGTGATACCACCGATAGCTTCTTGGATGAAGAGTAAGGTGACACTACCTACAGTTGGTGCCTCAGTGCCAAATGCAATCGTAAATAGAGTGACGAAGATAACCAAACCGAAGCCATCATTGAAGAGCGATTCTCCTTCAATCTGAGTGGAGATACGTTTAGGAGCATCGAGTTTTTTCACAATAGCCAATACAGCGATTGGGTCAGTTGGCGATATTAGAGCACCAAATAGTAAGCAGTAGACCAAATCAAATTGGATGCCAATTAACTGACAAAACCCATACAGTGCAAATCCAATAAAGAACGTAGAAAACAGTGTAGCTCCAAGGGCTAAAACAGTGATCTCCCACTTTTGATCTTTAAGGTTCGGGAGTTTGATGCCTAGTCCACCAGCAAATAGTAAGAAGCCAAGAATGCCTTTGAGCAAGAAATCTTCGAAGTTAATCCTTGTGACCGTCTCCGTTGCAATTTCGGTGAGATGGAACCAGTTGTTTTGACCCGCAATTAAGATTAGAAGTGAAAGCACCATTGAACCTGCGGTAATCGCAATGGTGGTTTGCATCTTTCCTATCTTGCTGTTTACAAAAGCAATTAGCATCGCAGCTGCGGATAGAAAACATAAAGTATGATAGACCGACATAGAGCTCTCTATTTGTAACATTTTATGAATGGAATTCTCGGCTGATGCTGCTTAAATAGCAAACATTTTTTCGTGATTATTTTGTAAGTTAAGAAGGAGATAAAATAATCATTAATTCCACGTTTAGACGTCTAGACTCCTGAAGTTTGTGTGATAGGATGGAAAGATAACTAAAGGAATGAGGCTGTACTGTGGGAAGTAACGTAAGACAACAGATTGAAGCTCAATTGAAGCAACGTATTCTTTTGATTGATGGTGGTATGGGAACCATGATTCAGGGATACAAACTTGAAGAGCAAGACTATCGAGGAACGCGCTTTGCGGATTGGCATTGTGATCTAAAAGGTAACAACGACCTGTTGGTTCTAAGTCAGCCTCAACTTATCAAGGAAATTCACGCTGCATATTTAGAAGCGGGTGCAGATATTCTCGAAACCAACACGTTTAACGCAACAACCATTGCGATGGCTGACTACGAGATGGAAAGCCTAAGTGAAGAAATTAACTTTGCAGCTGCCAAGCTTGCACGTGAAGTTGCAGACGAATGGACCGAAAAAACACCCGATAAACCGCGTTATGTCGCAGGGGTTTTAGGGCCGACGAACCGCACTTGTTCTATCTCTCCTGATGTAAACGACCCTGGATATCGAAATGTTTCTTTCGACGAGTTAGTTGAGGCTTACTCTGAATCGACTCGAGCGCTGATTAAAGGTGGTTCTGATCTTATTCTTATCGAGACCATCTTCGATACTCTTAACGCTAAGGCTTGTTCATTTGCTGTTGAAAGTGTGTTTGAAGAGATGGGTATTGAGTTACCTGTGATGATCTCGGGGACTATTACTGATGCTTCCGGTAGAACATTATCCGGTCAAACCACAGAAGCGTTTTACAACTCATTACGTCATGTTAAACCGATTTCGTTTGGTTTGAACTGTGCACTTGGCCCGGATGAACTGCGTCCTTATGTTGAAGAGCTCTCGCGTATATCAGAATCTTTTGTTTCCGCTCACCCAAATGCTGGGCTTCCGAATGCATTCGGCGAATACGATTTGTCGCCAGAAGATATGGCTAAGCATGTTAAAGAGTGGGCTCAAAGTGGCTTTTTAAACTTGATTGGTGGGTGTTGTGGTACAACTCCTGAGCACATTCGCCAAATGGCACTCGCGGTTGAAAATATCGCCCCTCGTCAATTACCTGAACTTCCCGTTGCTTGTCGCTTGTCTGGCCTAGAGCCACTCGCTATTGATAAAGACTCTTTATTTATCAATGTCGGTGAGCGTACGAATGTAACCGGTTCTGCGCGTTTTAAGCGCTTGATTAAAGAAGAGCTGTACGATGAAGCGCTCGATGTGGCTCGTCAACAAGTTGAAAATGGCGCTCAAATTATCGATATCAACATGGATGAAGGCATGTTGGATGCACAAGCTTGTATGGTTCGCTTTTTAAACCTTTGTGCGTCAGAACCTGAAATCTCAAAAGTACCAATCATGGTTGACTCTTCCAAGTGGGAGGTTATTGAAGCCGGTCTTAAGTGCATCCAAGGCAAAGGCATTGTTAACTCGATCTCTCTCAAAGAAGGCAAAGAGAAATTCGTTGAACAAGCTAAGTTGATCCGCCGTTACGGTGCGGCTGTGATTGTGATGGCGTTTGATGAGATTGGGCAAGCAGATACACGTGAGCGCAAAGTAGAAATTTGTACCAACGCTTACCGAATTCTTGTTGATGAAGTGGGCTTTCCACCAGAAGACATCATTTTTGACCCAAACATTTTTGCCATTGCTACGGGGATCGAGGAGCATAATAACTACGCGGTGGATTTCATTGAAGCCGTTGGCGATATCAAACGTGATTTACCACATGCGATGATCTCGGGTGGTGTTTCTAACGTCTCATTCTCTTTCCGTGGCAATAACTATGTACGTGAAGCGATTCACGCGGTGTTCCTCTATCACTGTTTTAAAAATGGTATGGATATGGGGATTGTGAATGCGGGTCAGTTAGAAATCTACGATAACGTGCCTGAAAAATTGCGTGAGGCTGTGGAAGATGTCGTTCTTAACCGTCGTGATGACGCCACTGAGAGATTGTTAGATATCGCGGCGGAATATGCAGGCAAAGGGGTAGGTAAAGAGGAGGATGCCTCTGCACTTGAGTGGAGAACTTGGCCTGTTGAAAAGCGCTTAGAGCACGCGTTAGTGAAAGGAATAACTGAGTTCATCGTTGATGATACCGAAGAGGCTCGTGTCAACGCTTCAAAGCCATTAGAGGTGATTGAAGGCCCACTAATGGATGGGATGAACGTCGTCGGAGACTTGTTTGGTGAAGGTAAAATGTTCCTTCCTCAGGTCGTAAAATCTGCACGAGTGATGAAGCAAGCAGTCGCGCATCTGGAGCCCTACATCAATGCAGAAAAGCAGGTGGGACAAACAAACGGTAAGATTTTGCTAGCGACGGTCAAAGGTGATGTACATGATATCGGGAAAAATATCGTTGGCGTTGTATTGCAGTGCAATAACTACGAAATTATCGATCTTGGTGTCATGGTTCCTTGCGAAAAGATCTTAAAAGTAGCGCAAGAAGAGAACGTCGATATTATTGGTTTATCAGGGTTGATCACACCTTCATTAGACGAAATGGTGCATGTTGCAAAAGAGATGGAGCGTCTCGACTTTAACTTACCTCTTCTCATCGGTGGCGCAACAACGTCAAAAGCCCATACAGCAGTTAAGATTGAGCAAAATTACAAGCATCCAGTGGTTTACGTGAACAACGCCTCACGTGCAGTGGGCGTATGTACTTCTCTTCTGTCTGATGAACGTCGCCCTGAATTTGTTGAAAAACTTGAAGCTGATTACGAACGAGTACGTGATCAACATAATCGAAAGAAACCGAGAACCAAACCAGTGACATTAGAAGCTGCTCGAGCGAATAAAGTTGCTATCGATTGGGAAGCTTATACTCCTCCAGTGCCTGTTAAGCCTGGCATTCATATCTTCGATGATTTTGATGTGGCTATATTACGTCAATACATCGATTGGACACCATTCTTTATGACTTGGTCACTTGTGGGTAAGTATCCAACAATTTTCCAACATGAAGAAGTTGGTGAAGAAGCAAAACGTTTATTCGAAGATGCCAACGAGATACTTGATCGAGTTGAGCGAGAAGGCCTGTTAAAAGCGCGTGGAATGTGTGGCTTATTCCCTGCTGCGAGCGTGGGGGACGACATTGAAGTTTATGCTGATGAAACTCGTACCGACGTTGTGAAAGTATTACGTAACTTGCGACAACAGACCGAGAAACCAAAAGGATTCAACTATTGTTTATCCGACTACATCGCACCTAAAGAGTCGGGTAAGCATGATTGGATAGGGGCATTTGCTGTCACTGGTGGTATTGGTGAACGAGAGCTTGCTGATGAATACAAAGCACAGGGAGATGATTACAACGCAATTATGATTCAAGCGGTGGCGGATCGCCTAGCCGAAGCGTTTGCTGAGTATTTGCATGAGCGTGTCCGTAAAGAAATTTGGGGTTATGCTGCGGATGAAGATTTATCTAACGATGATCTCATTCGTGAAAAATACCAAGGTATTCGCCCTGCACCAGGTTATCCAGCGTGCCCTGAGCATACTGAAAAAGGACCGCTTTGGGAGCTACTTAATGTGGAAGAGAATATTGGCATGACTCTAACCTCCAGCTATGCAATGTATCCGGGCGCGTCAGTCTCTGGTTGGTATTTCTCTCATCCTGACTCACGTTACTTTGCGATCGCACAGATTCAAGAAGATCAGCTAGAGAGTTACGCCGATCGTAAGGGGTGGGATAGGATCGAGGCTGAAAAATGGTTAGGGCCAAACATTAACGGTTAAATTGATGTTTACCTCGTCCAAATGTAACAACTATTGAAACAACAAAGGGCTGCAGATACGCAGCCCTTTGTTTTATTGAGTTGAACTTACTTCTCAAACAACTCCGTGTGGAGTTTTTGTATGGCTTGTTTCGATACCGATTCATGGAGCAAGAAGCATAAGTTGTGAGGGCTAGCGCCATAACAAATCATGCGTAGGTTAAAATCTTCTAGCGTGCCAAAAACCTGTTTCGCGTAGCCTTTACTCTCACTCATGTTGTTACCAATGAGAGCAACGAGGCATAGGTCATGTTCAACTTCAACCTTACATAACTCTTCTAACTCTTCTCGTGCAGCTTGCGGCAGCTGCGGCGCGCCGCCGGATGTATCAGTTTGATCAAGTGTTAACGATACACTGATTTCAGATGTCGTGATCAAATCGACAGAGATCTTATGCTTTGCAAGGATCTCAAAGACCTTTGCTAAGAAACCGTATGCGTGGAACATATTGGCGCTGCGTAGCGTTACCATGGTTTGGTTACAACGCAAAGCTAGCGCACGGAATAACGGTGAGCTTTCGACTTGGTGGCGAATCCAAGTTCCCCCTTTTTCAGGCTCTTTCGATGACCCTACAAATACCGGAATGTCGTGGCGCAATGCAGGTACTAGCGTAGAAGGGTGAAGGATTTTAGCGCCAAAGTTAGCCATTTCTGAAGCTTCACTAAAGCTGATCTCAGGAATTGGTGAGGCTTTTGGTGCAATTCGCGGGTCTGTTGTGTAGATACCCGGAACATCAGTCCAGATTTCTAGCCCTGCCGCTTTAACGCTCTCAGCAATTAAGGCGGCGCTGTAATCGCTGCCCCCTCGACCTAATGTTGTTGTATTACCGGCTTCGTCAGATCCTATGAAGCCTTGAGTAACAACAACGGATTGTTGGCAAAGTGGTACGAGTTTATCTTGCGCAAGCGTCGAAATTGCTTCAATGTTTGGCTCCGCGCGACCAAAGTTGTCATCAGTACGCAGCACATCGCGGATATCAAAGCGCACTGCTTGAATGCCTCGCTCACACATTAACTGAGTTAGAATGTGCGTCGACATGAGTTCACCACATGCGACTAAATGATCGGTTAACTTCGCACTAGCTTGGATAGATGCAGCCTCGGCCAGGCTGGTTACGGTATCTAATATGCCATACACCTCGGCAGCAGTTTTCGTGCTGTCTTCGAGCTGAGTTAAAATGGCGTCATGAATGTTGGCCAGATTTTGCAGTAGCTCAGTACGGTGCGTTTGATCCTGAACACCGTTGGCGAGTTCTACCAATAGGTTGGTGACGCCAGAGCAAGCGCTGCTCACGACTAGGCGAGTATTTGGATTGTTTTCGATAATGGTGGCGCAACGACTCATTGCCTCAAAGTTTGCAACACTGGTTCCACCGAATTTAGCTACGTTAAATGCGCTCACTGCGTTCTCCCACGACTTCCTAAAAAATTGTACATCCAATGTTTAGTGAGAAAAGGAACAGAGCAAAAAGAGAGGTATTTAGAATGCTATTTGAAAAATTTACCCTCAGAAGCCCTTCATCAGACTGCGCTGATGACAGTTGATGGGATTCAGCCCAATTCAACCGACAAGTCAAATCCTGCAACTTTGACTTACCTCGGCACTACTCCCCCTCAATGATTGGTGTTGGAATTGCGGTTCCACAAATCATCTACCTGGGTAGCGCTCCTCTTCTACATAAAGCTCAAACATTGAACGGTTTTGAGGCCTTAATGTCAATCAATATTTCAACCTTTATGGTGTTTTTTATTAACGATTTTGTGACACTGGTTTGACCTCCATACTTACGGCTAATTGCTGATAGAGGAAAAATCTATTAGGGTGAAGAACCCTACACCTGAGCCATGTTATTGAATAGAACTTTTAGAATGCTCAGGATAAAAGATAATCAAGGAGCTGACATGTCGATCCAAAGCTTTATTCCACCTCACCGTATTTTAATGGGACCTGGTCCTTCTGATATTTATCCTCAAGTGTTACAAGCACTAAGCCGTCCTACTGTAGGTCACCTTGATCCTCTGTTTATCGGTATGATGGATGAGCTCAAGCAGCTATTGAAGTATGCCTTTCAAACTGACAATGAGTTCACTATTGCGGTTTCAGCGCCAGGTAGTGCAGGGATGGAAACCTGCTTTGTAAACTTGATCGAGAAAGGCGATAAAGTGATCGTCTGCCGTAATGGTGTATTTGGTGAACGCATGCGCGAAAATGTCGTCCGTGCTGGTGGTGAAGTTGTTATCGTCGATGATGAATGGGGGACGCCTGTTTCCATTGATAAAGTCGAGCAAGCACTCGAACAGCACCCAGATACAAAAATTCTTGCTTTTGTGCATGCGGAAACCTCAACTGGTGCAGTCAGTGATGCTCAAGCATTGGGTAAGCTGGCGAAACAGCATAATGCATTATCTATTGTTGATGCGGTGACATCGCTTGGTGGTGTGCCGTTAAAAGTGGATGAATGGCAACTGGATGCGGTTTACTCTGGTAGTCAAAAATGTTTGTCATGTGTACCTGGGCTCTCACCAGTGACGTTTTCTCCTGCCGCGATTGAAAAGATTCAAGCAAGAACAACACCAGTACAGAGTTGGTTCCTCGATCAGAGTTTAGTTTTGGGGTATTGGAGTGGAGAAGGCAAGCGTAGTTACCATCATACGGCGCCAGTTAATAGCTTGTATGCGCTTCATGAAGCTTTATTGATACTGAAAAATGAAGGATTAGAAAACGCTTGGGCTCGTCACCAACTGATGCATGAAAAACTCAAAAGTGGCTTACAAAAGTTAGGCTTTGAATTTGTTGTGGACGAAGCCCATCGGTTGCCACAATTAAATGCGATTTACGTGCCTGAAGGAATTGATGAAGCAAAAGTTCGTGCTCACTTGCTAGAAACCTATAACCTAGAAATTGGTGCAGGCCTTGGGGCATTAGCTGGTAAAGCGTGGCGTATTGGCTTAATGGGTTACGGCGCTCGATCTGAAAACGTTGCGCTGTGCTTAAAAGCGTTAGAAGAGTCACTCACTGAATAAAATCATACAGCAATGAGATAAAGAAAAGCGAAGGTCATCCCTTCGCTTTTTGGTATTTATTACTCAGCTCCTGAAGTGGGGGCTGGTGAGGCAGAGATTTCTTGAGAAGGTGGTTGGTAATTGACGTCACTGAAATCAATCTTCGGGAACAAAAACTGCGCTTCAGCTCTAATTTGCTCCGCTTTACTTGAGTCATCTAAGCCTTGGTAGGCCAAAATCAAATTATTATAAAATGCAGGGCGAGGCTTATCTTTGATGATTTTTAGCGACCAATCGATATAAGGCTTGATCAAGGTTGCGTCTTGTTGGTACAGCCCAAGGTTTAAAAACGTGCTATAGACATCCCAATCAAATCTGTCTTTCCAAACTACAGGGTTACTGACTTGATTCAGAATATCAGGGTTAGTTGGTCTAGTGGTCTCAAACTTCGTCAATACATAGTTCGTATGTAATGCGCTTACCATGTAAAACGTAAACGCCACGGGAAGTACCAAACTAAAAACACGCAGCAAGCTTTTGGTTACATTACTAAAGCCGACTTGTCGATAACGAGAGACGCGCTGATCGACCCAGTACAGTAGGATAACGAAGATCAACCAATGCACGAGAGAGTGGTAGAAAGGGTATTCCAGTTGTGAGTGCAATACGATAGGTATAAACAAGGCCAGCAACGCAAGACGAGTTCCGCGTTTGGCTTGATAGATTCGATACAGTACCAGTGCCATCGCTAAGAAGATGCCGATTATTGGCAGCAAGCCACCTTCTACTCCCCAGTAAAGTAGCTCATTATGCGGATGATCCATGGCTGGCAAACCTGCTGGGTAATTCTCATTTAGGGCATGTTGACGAGCCGTATACAGCATGTACTCAGATTCAAACTTGCCATATCCATAACCAGTAAAAGGCTTTTCAATCACCATGTCTAATGTTTGCGGAAAAGTATACGCTCGAGGAGACTCCATATTTACTTTTTCTGCGGCTAACCCACCTCCATCAGGAAAGGCAAGATGCATGACAACGACTGAGAGTAAGAGCCCACTTACAAGTGACACAACCCAGCGGATAAAGCGCCCTTTGGTTGCAAAGCGGTACATGTATGGAATGACCAACAACACGGCGATGACCGAGGCTAACCAACCAGTGCGTGAAGCCAACGCCACAATTAGTGGTAAAGTTAAAACTGGTACGGCATAGAGAAGGTAAACATCGCTTAACTTACGATCGTATTTGTAGGGCTGACGTGCAAGTAAATAGCTGGCAATCACCAACCCTGTCGCAAGAAAACTGGCCATTACATTGGGCTGTTGGAAAATACCATAAGGACGATTGGCCACCGTGTCGTAACCAAACGGATTGCCTGGTTTGAGATACAGATATTGTGTCAAACCAAAAATGGCTTCGATAACAACCGCAAGGACAATGAACCATAATAGGCGTTGGCGATGTTTATTACTGAAATGAAATTGTTGTAAAACAATAAAGAACAGGACACCACACCACAGGCCTATGAGCTTATTGGCTGCCAAGCTGCTATTCGCATTTGGGTACAGAATGGGCACTGTCATGATAAGAGCACTAATGAACAAGCCGATGGTTAGTTTTGAGTAACGTAGCACTCGATTATTCGCTAGTTGGTAACACCCAATGCCTAATGCAAAGCTAAAAGCAATCCAAGTTGTCGCATTGAACGAAAGCGAAAGCCCCGAACCGCCGGGGTTGGGCATGAAAAAGTGCATTGCCAACACAAATAGTGTTGCCAAGGCAATGAGAAACTTGCGATTGAGGGGAACCTGTACTTTTTCGGGAGAAAGCTTTGTTCCACTTACATGTATAGTAGCCATAGTTATTGCGTTGTTTTGAATGAAAAAAGACCAGCACTTGCTGGTCTCGATACTTTACCTGTTTTTTCTACTTCAACATAGGCTTGAGGAAGTGAGCTGTGTGCGAACCCTCGATTTGCGACACATCTTCCGGAGTGCCTTGAGCGATTATCTCGCCGCCACCTTGACCCCCTTCAGGACCAAGATCGATAATCCAGTCCGCAGTCTTAATGACGTCCAGGTTATGCTCGATCACCACGACAGTATTTCCGTGGTCGCGAAGTCTGTGCAGTACAGTGAGCAACTGCTGGATATCATGGAAGTGCAAGCCGGTTGTTGGTTCATCCAAAATGTACAAGGTTTTTCCTGTATCACGTTTGGATAGCTCTCGCGCCAGTTTCACACGCTGTGCTTCACCACCGGAGAGTGTTGTTGCCGCTTGACCCAATCGTATGTACGACAAACCCACATCCATCAGTGTTTGTAGTTTGCGAGCGATGGCTGGAACTGGATCGAAGAAGGTGCGTGCATCTTCGACCGTCATTTCTAGCACTTCATCAATAGTTTTACCTTTGTAACGTACTTCGAGCGTTTCACGGTTGTAGCGTTTACCTTTACACACATCACATGGCACATAAACATCTGGTAGGAAGTGCATTTCTACTTTGATAACACCGTCACCCTGACAGGCCTCACAACGACCACCGCGTACGTTAAAACTAAAACGGCCCGGCTTGTAACCGCGAGAACGCGACTCCTGTGTGCCTGCAAACAGTTCACGGATTGGTGTAAAGATCCCCGTATAGGTTGCAGGGTTAGAGCGAGGTGTACGGCCTATTGGGCTTTGATCGATATCGATGACTTTATCGAAGTGCTCTAGACCTTTAATCGATTTATAAGGTGAAGGCTGAGCCGTTGTCGCTCCGTTAAGTTGGGTATGCGCAATTTTAAAGAAAGTATCATTAATCAGCGTTGATTTACCTGAGCCAGATACCCCTGTAATACAGCTGAATAACCCAACAGGAATTGAAAGGTTAACGTTTTTAAGGTTATTACCTGTTGCGCCTAATAGCTCAACCGTTTTTTTCGGATCTCGCGGCGCGCGATCTTTCGGTACTGTGATTTCTTTAACACCACTTAAGTACTGACCTGTCAGAGAATTCGGATTCGCGACTATCTCTTCCATGGTGCCTTCCGCAACAACATTACCACCATGTACGCCAGCACCAGGACCAATATCTATGACATGATCAGCACAGCGAATCGCATCTTCATCGTGTTCTACCACAAGTACGGTGTTACCTAAATCGCGCAAATGAGTGAGCGTTTTTAATAAGCGTTCATTATCACGCTGGTGGAGACCAATCGACGGTTCGTCCAGAACATACATCACACCAACAAGACCCGCCCCAATTTGGCTTGCTAAACGAATACGTTGAGCTTCACCGCCTGATAAGGTTTCTGCACTGCGTGATAAGTTTAGGTAGTTCAAACCGACGTTAACTAAGAATTGCAGGCGGTCGTTGATTTCCTTCATCACTTTTTCAGCGATTTGGGCGCGTTGACCTTCCAGTTTCAAGGAATGGAAGAATTCCAATGCATCAGCAATGCTGAGTTCAACAATCTCAGGTAGTGTCGTATCAGCAATAAACACGTTACGTGCTTCAAGGCGTAGACGAGTACCGCCACAGCTTGAACAAGATTTAGTGGAGATGTATTTTGCAAGCTCTTCACGGACAGAGTTGGATTCTGTATCACGATAGCGACGTTCTAGGGTATTCAGAATACCTTCGAATGGATGGCGTTTAACGCGAATATCGCCACGATCGTTGATGTATTTAAACTCAATCTCAGTACGACCTGAGCCCTTTAGAATGACATCTTGCGTTTTCTTTGGCAGAGAATTAAAAGGGGCATGGAGGTCAAAACCATAATGATCGGCCAATGAGGTGAGCATTTGGAAGTAGTAGTAGTTCTTTTGATCCCAACCGCGAATCGCACCTTGTGCCAAGCTTAATGAATCATCTTGAATGACTCGGCTTGGATCGAAGTATTGTTGAACACCCAAGCCATCACAAGTGCCACATGCACCAGCAGGATTGTTGAATGAGAAAAGTCGCGGCTCTAACTCTTGCATGCTGTAACCACATTGTGGACAAGCGAAGTTGGCGGAGAAAATAATCTCTTCACCGTCGCCATCCATTGGCGCGACAACCGCAATTCCGCCTGATAATTCGAGCGTGGTCTCGAAAGATTCGGCCAAGCGCTGTTGTAAGTCTGGACGAACTTTAAAGCGGTCTACCACGACTTCAATGGTGTGCTTTTTATGTAGCTCAAGGGTTGGAGGATCGGAAAGATCGCAAGTTTCTCCATCAATACGCGCACGAATAAAGCCTTGAGCCGCTAAGTTCTCAAGCGTTTTAACATGCTCACCTTTACGTTCTTTGACAATAGGCGCCAATAGCATCATTTTGCTGCCTTCCGGCATCTCTAGGACTTTGTCCACCATTTGGCTGATGGTTTGCGCAGCAAGAGGGGCATGGTGCGTTGGACAGCGGGGTTCGCCCACACGAGCATACAATAGACGTAAGTAGTCGTAGACTTCGGTAATTGTACCGACGGTTGAACGCGGGTTATGAGAAGTAGATTTCTGTTCAATAGAAATCGCAGGTGATAACCCTTCAATGTGGTCGACATCGGGTTTTTCCATCAGAGACAAAAACTGACGAGCGTAGGCAGAGAGAGACTCTACGTAGCGTCGTTGGCCTTCTGCATACAATGTATCGAAAGCTAGAGAGGATTTACCGGAGCCACTTAGTCCAGTAATGACAATCAGTTTATCGCGAGGGATTGTAAGATTAATGTCTTTAAGGTTATGGGTTCGGGCACCGCGAACTTCTATTTTATCCATCGTTTTTGCTCTATGTATAACCAAGTGGGGCAAGTATTACATAGTGTGAGAAATGTGCAAAGAAAATTACTGGATAAAAAAACAGTAAAGTAAAAAGCCCAGCGTTGTGCTGGGCTTTCGATACAGTAATTTCGTACTACGACGATGCTTTATACAGCTTTTTGTGTTGCGTGCTTACCTAGCTCAGAGGTTTTTTCATCTTTTAGATACAGGTTTTCAAAACAATAGTTAGTTGCTTCGATGTAACCTTCAACGCTACCACAGTCAAAGCGTTTGCCCTTGAATTTGTAAGCCAATACACAGCCCGCTTTTGCTTGTTTTAGCAGCGCGTCAGTGATTTGAATTTCACCACCTTTACCAGGTTCAGTGTTTTCAATCAGTTCAAAAATATCGGGAGTCAGGATGTAGCGGCCAATGATAGCAAGGTTGCTAGGCGCCGTGCCTTTCTCTGGTTTTTCTACCATGTCGTCTACGCGATAGATGTCGTCTTTGATCATTTCACCAGAGATAACGCCGTATTTGTGTGTTTCTTCGGCTGGTACTTCTTGCACTGCAACGATAGAACAGCGGAACTGCTTAAATAGTGCCACCATCTGAGCCAGTACGCCCTCTTGCTCGTTCACACAAAGGTCATCAGCAAGAACAACAGCAAATGGCTCATCACCTACCAATTCTCGTCCAGTTAGAATCGCGTGGCCCAAGCCTTTCATTTCGCGTTGACGTATATAAGTGAAGTTTGCAGATTCAATGATTTCACGGATATCTACCAACAGCTCTTCTTTGTTGGTACCGCTAATCTGATGTTCCAGTTCGTAGTTCTTATCAAAGTGGTCCATGATCGAGTGCTTGCCACGACCTGTCACAATACACATGCCGTTCATACCAGCTTGGATTGCTTCTTCGACACCGTATTCAATAAGCGGTTTGTTCACGACTGGCATCATCTCTTTTGGCATAGATTTCGTTGCCGGTAGGAAGCGTGTGCCATAGCCTGCAGCAGGGAACAGACATTTTTTTATCATTGGGGGAATATCCTATCTCGTTTTTATCAAGAATCTGCGCATAACTTTAACACGAGAGGTATCAATGAATCATGAATAAAGTAGGAAAAAATGTGAGACTCGGTGCGGAAAAAAGATGAGCGACTCGTCATTTCAGTTATCAGAGCCGCTCACATTGCATCATGACATTAAGTTTTGGTCTGCCCAGGCGATTGCCTGTACTCGGTTCTTTACGGATAGCTTTTTGAATATCTGATACAAGTGCGATTTGATGGTGAATTCACTGACGAATAACTCCTCGGCCATCTGACTGTTCGAGGCGCCAGCTTGTAGGCAACGCAGTACTTGTAGCTCACGAATGGTTAGGTCTACCGTAGCTGGTGCAGTATGAGTATTAATGACATTGCGGTAATAGTGTAAAAGTTGACTGGTTACATTACGCGGCAGCCAGTTTTGACCGTTAACAATGCCTTTTAACCCTTCTCCAATTTGCTCTAGCGTATCTTCAGAATAAAACACACCTTTTAATTGACCAAATGAAAGAAGTTCATCTGTGGTTAGTCTTTTAGGCACGTTGAAGACAACGGTTTCAAAGTTTTTCCATACAAGAGGCAAGTTTTTGATCGATTGAACAAGTGATTTATGTTCACTGAAGTCGATCAGTAGAATTTTATTACGGTGTTGTGGCTTGGCTTCCATGAGTGCTGCGGTTGAAATCACCGGGATGCTCATATCAACGTACTTTTCGAGTGCCGCCACTTTTTTTTGCGCATTATCTTCCATACTGATCAGAAATAGCTTTCTTGCGTAAGCCGACTTTCTCACGTGTTCCAATCTCCCTGGGTTCAATAGAAGCCATAAACTGGCATTAAAGAGAGGCCATAACCATCGCTTTACTGAATAAATGCGTTCGAATTCAAAGCTTCACGAAACGATGTCTGCAACGCGAATCAAAAATGCTACACACGTAAGTTGAAATACGATTTGGGTTCTAGAGGATGACTCAATAGATCACAATGGTATTAGACTTTAATCAAAACATTAAAGCGTGCTATTCTAATGCGCTAAAATTTTATATATCCAGAGTGAAACGGAGCACATCATGGCCAGCCGTGGAATTAACAAAGTTATTTTGGTGGGGAATCTAGGTAACGACCCTGAAATTCGTTACATGCCGAATGGCGGTGCAGTAGCAAACATTACTATTGCGACTTCTGATTCATGGCGTGATAAAGCGACTGGCGAACAGCGCGAAAAAACGGAATG
Source organism: Vibrio sp. 1751 (assembly GCF_033339895.1). Lineage (NCBI taxonomy): Bacteria > Pseudomonadati > Pseudomonadota > Gammaproteobacteria > Vibrionales > Vibrionaceae > Vibrio > Vibrio sp. 1751. Next base: position 9,280 of record NZ_JAWOVM010000066.1, on the reverse strand, counting down.
GCACCGTGTTGTGTTGTTCGGCAAACTTGCGGAAGTAGCAGGTGAGTACTTGCGTAAAGGCTCTCAAGTTTACATTGAAGGGCAACTGCAAACTCGCAAATGGCAAGATCAAAGTGGTCAAGATCGCTACTCAACTGAAGTCGTTGTTCAAGGCTTCAATGGTGTTATGCAAATGCTTGGCGGTCGTGCTCAAGGTGGCGGTGCACCTATGGGCGGTCAACAGCAGCAACAAGGTGGATGGGGTCAGCCTCAACAGCCAGCTCAGCAGCAGTACAATGCGCCTCAGCAACAGCAACCACAACAACAGGCTCCGCAGCAATCACAGCAGCAGTACAATGAGCCACCAATGGATTTTGACGACGATATCCCGTTCTAGATTACGCATAAATTAAAATCGTAAAGAAAAGCGGTAAAGTTACAGCGCAAGATACTATAACCCAGCAGAAATGCTGGGTTTTTTTATTTTTACACTTTTAAAAATAGTAATTATATGCTTATATGGTTTTTACGTATATGGAAAGTGTAAAAATAAAGGTGTCATGGCTACGTACAGTATTGAAACACTGGTTTTTGAAAATGGGGAACGTTATCCGATTTTGATGGGCGAGGATGCGATGCCCCACTTTCATGTGACACTGTGGGTGACTTCCAAGTTACGATCGGTCGGCAAAGCGGAAAACACCATTTCAAATAAGATTTATCATGTGAAGTGGTTTTTAGGTTGGCAGGAAAAAGAGCAGCGAGACCTGTATGCCGAGTTTCAAGAGGGTAAGTTTCTTGGCGAGAACGATATCGAGAGTATTAAATCTTATCTCGCTTTGGATATTCAACACTTAAAAGGTGTTAAAAGAAAAGTTAATAAAGGTAGAAATAAAGTCGTCAGTATGACTGACGTACCTAAATTAATTGATGTAATGCCTTCTGTTGGTCGTGACCATCACTATAACCGCATGACATCTGTTATCGAATATTTAATCTTCCTTGCCAAGTTAGCTGTCAGCCGCACAGCCAACAAAAAGCTCAACCGCTCTATTAATGAAATGGAGAAGCAATTTAAGGCAGCTCGTCCTAAAGGAAAGGGCAAAAATGTCCTAGACAAAGAAAACAGTAAGACTATTCCTGATGATTTAGTTAAAGAGTTCATGGCAGTAGCACAGTATGATAATCCTAAGAATCCTTTCAAACATGAAGATGTCCGCCTTCGTAACCACTTAATGTTTCACTTGATGAAAAAGCATGGTATTCGACGTGGTGAAATGCTTTCTCTAATGCTGACAGATATGACACTGCATGGTGACAAAAAGTCTATTTGGGTTAGGCGGACACATGATGACAAGCATGACTCACGCACTAAGCAGCCTGTAGCCAAGACAAAAGAAAGGATGCTGCGGATCAGTAATGAGACAGCCGAACTGCTTAGTCGCTACATTACTGAGTGCCGCGCCAAAACCCCCAATGCCAATAAGCATCCCTACCTTTTTGTTACACATCGCAAATGCTCAACACAGGGGCAGCCAGTCTCTGAGTCTACATTTGACAACACCATCGTACCAACGATGAAGGCTGTCGATGCAAGGTTTGAAGTTATTCATCCACATTACTTTAGGCACAACTGGAATGAGGGGTTCTCAGAAAAAATCGATAAAAACAACGAATTGGCCGCACTGGGTGTGAAGGGGCATGAACACATAGATAGTGGCAAGGAGGCTAAAATGCGCAAGCATCAGATGGGGCACTCCAGTGAAAAATCGGGGAATGTTTACAATCAGCGCCATGTCACTAGAAAAGCCAATGAAGTATCTCTTATGGAACAAGAAGAGCTACAAAGGAAGGCTGACGAAGCCAAAAAAGAATTAGAAAAGAACGGAGATAATGATGAGTAACCTTGCGTTGGAGGGTACAGCTAAAACAGCTTTACCTAGTCTGAAATCCCCCCTAAAAACCTCTCGGGATAGATATAGCTTTGATATTAATTCCGACACGTGGGTCTTGAACAAAGACGTGACAATTAGTTTTCAGCGCGAAGTGTTATCACTAGAACCGGAAGTCCATGAGGGGTTTAGGAAGTCACTGGCACGGTATGCGGAAGAGCTTTCCGCTAGTCACACATTAAACATGTATCTACGATTTCAGCGCATGGTACGTGATACAGGGTGCAAGTCCATAGATGAGCATGTTGTCCGTAACTGGCGAGCCATGCTTGACGATGAGCACGAATGGTATTTAGGGTCGCTTCGTGGCTTTTTAATTAGCTGGTACGACTATGGCTACAGTGGTATTAGCAGCCAAGTGGTACGGGTGTTGGAGGGAATGAGATTAGCTGGCAACAAAAAAGGGGGAGCTATTGCCAATCGATGCCCGTATACAGGCGGATTGACTCAAAATGAGCAAGTAGCAGTCGCAAATGAGCTGATTCGGTTGTTTTCTAAAGACAGAATCTCTTTACCTTGCTATAGCTACCTATCGCTTCTTCAAGCCACCGCAAGGCGATCAGTTCAATTACGCCAGTTGAAGGCGGTAGATCTTTTAAAAGAGCGCGATTCAGAAACAAAAGCTGTTAATTACTACCTAAACATTCCTCGGTCTAAGCAGCGAGGTATTGGCTTTCGGGGAGCGTTTAAGAAGCTCGCTATCACGGAAGAACTTTACTTAACCCTTCTTAATTTGATTGAACAAGAGCAAGACAAATTAAGCAAGTTGTATGGAGGAGAGTTAACAGAAAGGCAAAAGGAATTAACGCCATTGTTCATTGATTGGTCGACGACTGAAGATATTCTCAGACAAGTACTCAATGAAAATACGGATATTGGGGCGTTAGACGGGCTTCTATCTACGGATGTTATGCATATATCTACAGCCCAGATGCGCGACGATTTCATGCGAAGGGTTCGCCTTTTAAACGAAGCCATCAGTGAGCGCACTGGTGATATTATACAACTTTCTGCACGACGCTTCCGCCGAACCCGAGGCACTAACTTAGGTCGCAAAGGAGTAAGTGAATATATCATTGCTGAAGCACTCGACCAATCAGATACCCAAAATGTCAAGGTGTATGTAGAAAATACCGCTGACACAGTGACTTATATCGACAAGGCTATTGGTAAACAATTGGCTCCTTTTGCTAAGGCTTTCAAGGGAGAGATAATAGAGACGGTTGCTGATGGAGAACGTGGTAATGATCCATCAGCATGCATTCCAAACACAGATAATGAAGTTGTTGGTGCTTGTGGCACTAATGATTTCTGTGTGAAAGGCTATGAATCCTGTTACCTTTGCGAAAAATTTCGTCCCCTTCTTGATGCTCCACATGAGAAGTTTCTAGATGGCCTCTACGCAGAGAAAGAGGCGCGGTTGAAAGCGACTAAAAGCGAACAATATGCCTCGACCAAGGATACGCTAATTCTTGCTGTGGAATGGGTGGTGCAAGCATGTGCGGAGATGAAAGAATCTAAAGAGGCTAGTTTATGACAGGTAACATTATTCGGTTTATGCCAAAAGATGAACTCACAGGGAAGCAAAACCTCAACGAGTTCATTGTTAGTTGTCGTACCCATTTGACTGCGTTTGGTAATGATAACTGGCAGGAAAACAAATGGGTGACCTTTAAGGGTAAGAGCAAGGTTGTAGTACGCTTCTCTACTAACCTAAAGCCATCAAATTCATACCACTACGAGCCTCTTGCTGCTCCATTTTTGGATTTTGCTAAAGCATATATAAAGAACTTGTACACGGACAAACCTATAGTTAATTTGCAACGTCACATGGAAGCTATCCGTATTCTTGAAGAGGCATTGGTTCTGGCTACGGGTAAAGCTGATATTTTGTTACTTGATGGCACTGTGTTAGAGCGGATGGATGAGGTTTTTCATCGTCAACTCTCTGATGCAGAAGCAAGAAACAAAGTAGGCTATCAAATGGAGTTGATGCTTAATTTTTGTCGGAGTCAACTTATCACACCGAGTTTGCCAGAGTGGTATAACCCATACAGTAAGGTTAAAAATCTAACAATTGCGCTTGATGATAAAGGTCAGGAGTATCGCTCGGAAAAGCTGCCAACCACCGAGGAGATGATGCTTGTCGCTGAGGTTTTCCGTAAAGCACCGCAACTGGGTGTTGAAGCGGAATACTTTACTGCTCTTTACGCACTGTTGATGACTGCTCCCTCCCGAGGCTCAGAGCAAACGACATTGCCTGTAGATTGCTTGGTGTGGGAAGAAGATCGTGCAGGTGACCAAAAACTTGGTATTCGCTGGGTGCCAGCCAAAAAGGGGAAAGAGGGTATTAAGTGGGTGCCAACTGTGATGCAAGACACTGTGGTGGAGGCGGTTGAACGCCTCAAGCGCATCAGTGCCCCAGCCCGTAAGGCTGCCAAGTTTGCCGAGGAGCATCCTGAGAAGTTTATGGTACACGCTGGTTGTATCACGCCAGAAGGTTTTTCTGATTCTGAGCCACTTTCTATCGAACAGTTTAATGCTGCAATATCAACAAATTACGAAAAGTTTATGAATGCGGCTCCAACGCCAAAGTGGTTGATAAAACTACTCACGGATAATGACGGTTCCATTTCTTACAACGTACTGGGAAAGCATGAGTATGAAAAATATATTAAGAAGTTTCCGAAATGGCCTTACATAGATAAAGATAAGTGCGTCAAGGCTTCAGAATCATTGTTATTGCACCGTGAAAATGAATTTCATGCAGAATTTAATCCTCGGGGTTTCTCGTTCTGTATTCCCACTGTCAATCACGTTAATGATCGCTTTGTGCAGAAGGAGTCTAAAGGTGATCGTACCCTTTGGGTTAAACATGGGTTTAACCTGAAAAATGGACAACCTATTGAATTGAATACACATAAAGCACGTCATTGGTTAAGCACTATGGCTGAAAGTGGGGGTATGGATGAGTTGACCTTAGCCAATTGGGCAGGACGTGCAAAAGTGGGTGACAATCGTAAATACGACCATCGGACGGAAGAAGAAAAAGCCGAACAAGTTGCAGGTTTGATGATCTCCGAAGATGTTGATGTGCTAGAAAAAATTAAGCGTAGGCTTCCCGTAACCTTTGAGGATATTGGTAAAAACTTGGCAGGTTCTGCCATTGTCACTGAGCTAGGTGTTTGCGAGCACGATTATGCAATGTCACCATGTCAACGCAATGGTGATTGTGAAACCTGTAAGGAAATGGTGTGCATCAAAGGGTTAAGTGATTCTTTATTGCTACTTAAAAAGAGGGAAAAGGAAGTAGGGAAGCAGTTAGAAAAAACAATGAAAGATCATGAAATGGGGGTGTTTGGTTCCGATCGTTGGGTAAGTAGTCAGGGGTGGCGATTAGCCCATATCCGAACCAAAATCCGTATTTTAGAAGATGAAAATACACCTGATGGCACTGCGGTTCGAATTCCTGATGAGTATGACCCTTCTCCTGTGAAGGAAGTATTGATGAGTAAGGGATTAAATACGGAAATTGTGTTACCGGATGAACTAGGAATGGCAGATGATGTATTTGAATTAATGGAGCTATAACGATGCCTAAGGTAGTTATTACAAGTAAAAACATGCCTGAAGTCCTGCATCGAATTGAAACATGGACTGGTAAGCTAACTTGGCCTCTCTTATGTGAAGAGATTATGGTGCAACTTCAGATTGATGGCGTAACCCGCCAAACTCTGTCTGGTTATAAGGAAATTCAGAAAGCATTTACTAAACGAAAGGAGTATTTGCGTGAAAACCCTAATCCTGAAACTCCTCCAATGGACAGTAATATTGAGTATTTGCAAAATCAAGTGATGAGCTTAGAGGCAGAGCTAAAACAAGCTAAGGAAACCATTGAACGTTACAAGCAGCGTTTCATATTGTGGCAGTTCAATGCATACAAGCACGGAGTGCGTATGGATTCACTGGACGATGCTTTTGAGATGCTTGAAAAGCCGCTGACAGAAATTAAACGAAGGACTGGAGGGGCGTAGTGGCTACAGAAAAAGGCACCAATGGAGCTGCGAAAGCTAAGGAAACAGTTAAGACGTTCAAAGCGGTAATGTTGGGGCAACGTGATGAGTTCTATATTCAAATGATTTATCGCGGTCAGTTGAATAGAAAAGAGATTTCTAAGCTATGTGATTGCACTACGTCGGCATTGCGCCAGAATCCCGCCCTAAAAGAGCTACTTGAGACCCTTGAGGATGGCTTGAGGGATAAGGGAGTACTGCCTCCACTATCGGCGGCAGGAAAAGCAAAAAAGCAAAACTCAGGCTCAAAACTTTATGACTCGTCTGGCAAACAAGGCTCAGTGGATGCTGTCAGGATAATGCAGCTTGAGCAGCAGGTTGCCGAGTTGCAGGCTCAGGTTGAAGAACTCAGCAGGTACGAAGAAATGGCGAAGGTTGTAGCGGAGATGGGGCTTATTCCACGATGAAAACAAAGCCAACGAATCGCCCATTGGAAACTGAGGCGTTCCGAGTCACCAGTATTTACCGGAACAGCAGTCGTTATTGCTTCCTCAATGGTATGCCTATCGATGTGGATGAAGGTAGCAAAAACGTCAAAGTCAAAGATGCCACCTACCGTGTGAGTGTGGGTGTTAATTTCGATGAATTGCCCGTGGAGCCTTCCGTTGGTCAGCATTGGAAAGTGACAGGCGTTAAGGACATCAAGAATGTGGATGTGGGTGATTACACCATTCTTGAGCATACATACAGCAACGCAGTTCTTGAATGCTCAATGCCCACCACATCAGAAGCCTTTGTTGCCTTCATTGCCGCTCAGAAGGATTTTAAGGGGATTGGGGAGAAAAAGGCTAGAACATTATGGTTTCGGTTTCAGCATGGGCTTTACGAGCTTCTGGAGGATGATAATGAGGATAACCGGAAGCAACTAGCTGAAGAACTCACCGAAAATGCCATTAACTGCCTTTACGCAGGGTATGAGAAATATGCCAACCTAAAGTCTGCTAATTGGATGTCAAAGCATGATATACCATTTGCTGTGCAGCAAAATTTGTTTAAGTACCATGGCAAAAAAACCATGGATGCCATTAAGAGCGACCCATACAGGCTGATGACATTTGGTTTGTCATTCGACGCAGCCGATGAACTTGCCAAGGACAAGTTTTTTGTCCTACCAATGGATGAGCGCCGTTTGGTTGCGGCGGTTGAAACCAGCCTGCAAAAAGAGGTTGGTAAAGGCCATACCTGCATCGATAGGCCAACGCTCCGAAAAAGGCTCAATGAGGTGCTGGATGACATCCAATTAGTGGACTTGGCGTTAAAAATGGGGGCAGATAAAACCCGTTTTGCCTTTAACTCAGAAATCAATACATACCATCCGACAGGTCAGCTAATGATGGAAGCTGTGGTTGCTATGCGCCTTGCATCCCTAGCAAAAAATGATGACCTGTACGATGAGGCAGTGAACAAAGCATTTGTAGAGGCTAAGTCAGAGCTTCCATATGACCTGACATCCAAGCAGTGCGAAGCGGTGATGAAAGCCCTGAACAACGGTGCGGCGTGCATTACGGGCGGAGCGGGCACGGGAAAAACCACGGTACTTCGCACAGCCTTGAAGAGTTTTACTTTGCTGGGCTACACGATACATGCCATGGCGCTGAGTGGTCGTGCAGCCATGCGTATGCATGAATCTATTGGCTCTGAAACCAAGACAATTGCTGCTTTTTTGCGGGGGAAAGTGGTTTCAGGTGAAAAACAGCTACTGGTAATTGATGAAGCGTCCATGGTGGACTTGCCTTTGATGTACCAGATCATTACGCACATCACCCCTGAAGTGCGCATCTTGCTTGTAGGCGATCCAAACCAGCTTCCGCCAATTGGTTCCGGGAGGATATTGGCCGATGTTATTGCAAGTGGCGTCATTGCCAATACAACGCTAGATATTGTTAAGAGACAGGAAGGCTCATCTGGCATCCCTGAGTATTCAAACCTGATTAATCAGGGGGTTGTGCCGCCTGAGCTGTCAGTTGGGATGATCACATTCCATGAGGCCAGTCATCGTAGTGAGATTGCAGAAACTTGTCGTGATTTGTTTGAGGAGTCACCTGATAACAGTAGGGTTATGGCACCCACCAAGAAGTTGGTGGAGAGGATTAATGAGGAAATACAGTGGGCTATTAACAAGGATGGTGAGCCAATCAAATTTGGGTTTGAAGAATGGCATACTCAAGTTAGACAAGGTGATCAGGTGCTTTTTACCAAAAACGACTACAACCACGATGTGCAGAATGGCTTGCTAGGTGTGCTAACTAGCGTTGAAAAGACTGCGCTAACAACCGAGAACGGGTCAGAAGAGTACATGGGAGTAATCACGGTCGATGTTGATCGGTCTGTATTTGTGGACATGGATATCATCGACCAAGTGACACTTGGTTATGCCATGAGCTTACACCGTGGGCAGGGATCTCAGTTCCCTAGGGTAATCATTGCTCTGGATAAGGCTCGAAACCTTGATAGAGCTTGGCTCTATACCGCTGTTACTCGTGCGGAAGTGGAGGTTCACATTGTTGGTAGAAAAGATGTGCTTGAAAAGGCTATAACCAATCCGTCCCATACAAGTTTGCGAAATACTTATCTGCCTTCGCTAATTCGGAAATATCGCGATCAGATAATACGTGGGATCGCGAGTAGCGTAGCTACATCAAGCGATTGCTTTTGATTGTCGCGAATCGAGCGAAGCATGTTTTTGGGCAGAAGTGAGTTAGTCCGTAGCACTAACTTACTTTGACGGCGGTGAAAAGTATCGTGAAAGCTTCAAAGTCCTTTAACCATAAGTTAGCCCATCAAATAGTTCATTGAAAACACCGGAATATACTGTTGTTATTCCTAGCATGTCCAAAATAAACATTATTTCAAAAAGCATCATTGCTGATGGGATAATATATGGAACAAAGTACATGATATAAGATTTTATATATAAGAATAAACGCTTGACTCCTGTGATATTAAAATCGGCTGATGATTCAAGTACAGCAAACAGATGATCTACTCGTGAATGATTCTCTGGTTCAGCAGAAATAAAGTGATATTTTTTATGGTAAGATTCAAGATCTAAGCTCACTCCGCTACTTTTAGACTCTGAAATTTCTGTTCGTAGTGTTCGTATCAATTCTTTTATGTTTACACCACAGTTATCCAAAGCTTCAGCCCTAAGGTCGTACTTTGCAGTTGCATTCACCACTGAGTAAACTAGCACTGCAACTGGGCTTTGTTGCGTAATTCAGACGAGAAACCAAACCTCCTAAAGTTGACCGACTTTTATACAATATACTGAGTTTC
>NZ_JAWOVM010000065.1:0-25407 GCF_033339895.1 Vibrio sp. 1751 | reverse complement strand
TCGCCTGACTCTAAGCCAAGCATTGTATCCCCATAAATTGTTAGGATTTCCTCTTCTGAAAGAGTAAAATCGCCAGACTTTGCAAAGCCGCGTGGGAATTTTACGTTATCGTAAAAACGTTTTTTGCCATGACGGAATTCAGTGTCAGACATGTCAACAGCCTCTGTAACCGTTATTGATGAATGTAGTGAACTTACGGCGAAAATTAGGCTTAAATCTAACAAAAGAAAAACAAAACTTTTTTGTCGTCATGATTTTAATTAGTTGTTAATCTGGTTTTATATTAACCAGGAGATGGTTTATGGATGTAAAAGTCTTTCGAACATTTTTAGAGCTGGCAAGAGTTCGTCACTTCGGACGTGCTGCTGAGAACCTTTATATTACCCAAGCCGCTGTGAGCGCACGTATCAAACAATTGGAAAGTTACTTCGATACGCAATTGTTTATTCGTGATCGAAATAACATAAAGTTGACCTCTGCAGGTGAGCGCTTAATCAGCTATGCCGAGGTAATGGTCACTACATTGCAACAAGCGAAGCTAGAATTATCGCTTGAAGATGGCAAAGCGCTGCAACTAACGTTAGGTGGCACGCCAAACATTTGGGACGCTTATTTACAGAATTGTTTAAGTGTCGTCACAGATTCGTTTGGTGGTTATGGCTTCATGGCAGAAGTGATGGGACGTGAGATGCTCAGTCGTAGCTTACTAGAGCGCACGTTAGATATGGCATTTGCGTTCGATCAGATCAAAGCTGATGAGCTTAACTGTAAAAAAGTGGCAGATGTTGTTCTCGTTCTGGTATCAACTGAGAAAGATTCTTTAGACACCGTTTTCGAAAACAAATATGTGTACGTTGACTGGGGGACCCGTTTCTCCTCAGAGCATTCTGAGCGTCACCCTAAGATTCCGGCTCCATATCTACGCACTTCAACAGCGCGTATCGCATTGGACTTTATTTTAGAGAAGGGTGGAGCCGCGTACTTACCAATCTCTCTCGTGGAGCCATTTATCGCTAATGGGCAGCTTCACAAGGTGTCTGGAGTAGAAGATTGGTGTCGCCCTATCTATTTGAGCTATCGTAAAGCTAGCTCGTCTGTAGACGCGATTAAGCAAGTGGAAGAAATTGTCAAAGAGATCGATCCACTGACCGCTTACAGTTTTCAGCAAATTGGTTCTGGCACTTCCGACGAATAGCGTTGAATGAAAAGTCAGAAAAACGAAAAAAGCCGCCTTGAGAAATCAAGGCGGCTTTGTTTTTATCTCGATGAATCGATAGTTATGGTAAGTCAAACAACAGGGCTGTTGTGCTTTCGTTTGATGTATTGCGCAAAACAACCTTACTCTGGTGTTCAATCTTCGCGCCGTCGCCAGCCGTCAAAGTGGTATTGTCGACACTAAGGCTGCCTGTCACTTGATGGATGAATAGCTTTCGGCCCGACTCAATCTCAAAGTTTAGTTCGCTACTTGGCTCAAGAATTAACTGATGCAAAGTCGCATCTTGCTTAATAAGTAGCGTGCCGTTTTCTCCAGTTGGAGTTGCGATAGTCGTTAACCCAGGATTGCGCCCAAAATCTTTTTGCTGATAACCTGGTTTGGTTCCAAATGTGTTCGGTTGAATCCAAATCTGTAGAAACCGCAGCGTATCTTGGTTCGACGCATTGTACTCACTGTGGTAAATCCCTTTCCCTGCCGACATGAGTTGGAATTCACCTGCAGGTAGTGTTTTGACGTTACCTTCACTGTCTTTGTGTGCGATAACACCTTCCAACACATAGCTGATGATCTCCATATCACGGTGGCCATGTGTATCAAAACCCGCGCCAGGCTTGACTACATCGTCATTAATGACTCTCAGCTCAGAAAAGCCCATATGTTGAGGATCGTAGTAGCTACCAAAAGAAAACGTATGTTTGCTATCAAGCCAGCCAAAGTTTGCTCGACCTCGGTCTGCTGCATGTCTTACCGTAATCATAAGGCCTCCTTAAGAGAGCTTTTTGTTTAAAAAGTTATCTAACGCTGCTTTACCTGCGCCAGAGAACGCCAGAGAAACGCTCGCTGCCAGTAATGCCAAGCCAAACTCGTAACCGTTGTTTGCCATGAACAGGCCATTCTCAAAGTGGACAGAGAATATCGCTACCACCATCGTGAACGCCAAAGCAACCGCTGCTGGTCGAGTTAGCAGACCAAGTAAAATGAACAAGCCGCCAAAGAACTCTGCGCTGCCCGCAAGTAACGCCATGAGTACGCCAGGACCTAAACCGATAGATGCCATCCACTGACCTGTGCCTTCTAGGCCGTAGCCACCAAACCAGCCAAATAGTTTTTGTGCGCCGTGCGCCATAAAGATAATGCCGATTGGAACGCGAAGTGATAGTGCGCTGTAACCTGCGTTTGATGTGGTAATTTTCTGTAATAGTGCTTTCATGATTCTGTCCTCTGACTCTTTTCAATGAGTGGGAAGCGTGTGCTCCCGTGCTGTTGAGAACAGTTTAGGTAGAGGCGAACATAAAAATAACGGGAGGATTTTGATAAACTCGTTCTAAAAAATTGAATGATTGGTTTTTATTTATTTAAATCAATGTCTTGATTTTTATATTTGGGTGTTTATTTGCCGATTATTGTCTGTTTTAAATCAAGGTCTGTCATTATTTTCGATAAACATTTTTGCTGTTAAACAAAAAAAAAGAGCACATGTACTGTGCTCTATTGCTTTCGCTTTTAACAAGGGAGAAAGGTGTGTTAAAGAAAACCGTCAGAGGTTCATTAAGCTCTCTAATGACTCCTCTACATTGTTGTAGTGATAAGTTCGAATATTACGTCCATCCGTCGCATTAATCTGAATTTCTGAGATCTCGTTATCTGAGTCTCGTTCGATAATTCCAATAGAATGATCTACGGATTTACTGGTAATAACCTTTTGGTTTCTTAATACAATTACGCAAGTATGTAAGTCCATGCCAATTCCCTTTAGCCGACGTTGTTGTGATGTTCTGGATCTAACTTTAGTGTACAAAAGCGCTAATGCCAATAAATCTCAATATTGAGTTCCGAAAATGGCTAATTGTGGGCGCTTAAGCAAGCTACAATAACACTATATTGAACGATGCCTATGAACAATAAATGACAAAAGGCATGAGCAAGGAAAGCACTATGTTTATTCACCCCCATACCTCACTGACCTTCGAGCAGTGTCACAAGGCGCGAGTCGCGCGAGACAGTCGTTTTGATGGGCGATTTTATGTGGCGGTAAAAACAACGGGAATCTTTTGTCGTCCGATTTGCCCGGCAAATTTGCCTAAAGAAGAAAATGTTGAGTATTTCGCTGATAAGACGCAAGCCCTTCAAGCAGGGTACCGTCCGTGTTTACGCTGTCGACCTGATAGCGCGCCTGGATCTTGGGCATGGAAAGGTGTCGAGACGACCTTTCAACGAGCGATTTCGTTAATTGATAGAGGGGAGTTGCATCACCATTCGGTGTCTGAGTTGGCTGAGCGTGTTGGGATTTCTGACCGTTACTTACGTATGTTGTTTGAGCAGTATCTAGGTATGTCACCCAAGCAGTATGCGCAATATCAGCAACTAATGTTCGCCAAACAGTTGCTTCACTCCAGCTCTATGTCGGTCACCGACGTGGGGTTTGCGTCAGGTTTTAACAGTACGCGCCGCTTTAACGATGCTTTTCAAAAGTTTCTCAAACTAACGCCTTCTCAAGTACGCCGTAAAGAGTTTGATGGTGCGGGTTGCAATCGAATTGCCTTACCTTATCGAGGTGAGTTGAATTGGTCGCACATGTTGGACTTCTATCGTTTGCGAGCGGTTGAGGGGGTTGAGCTGGTGAGTGATGAGAGTTATCAGCGCAACGTTTTTTTGGATGACAGCAAAGCCTGGTTTAAAGCGACAAAAGGTGAAGGATACTTAGAACTGGCGTTTGAAATTGAAGACGTAACGAAGCTGCAAAACTTGGTGTCTGACATTCGTCGTATGTTCGATCTTGACGCTGATATTTGTACTGTTGAGCAGCATTTGGAGTATGTCGCGCCTGGGCTCGTGTCGAGTAAAGGTATTCGTATTCCTGGTGTATGGAATGCATGGGAAGCAGGGGCTAGAGCGATTTTAGGCCAGCAAGTGTCGGTTAAAGCTGCGATTGGTCAACTTAACTTATTGGTGGCCACACTTAGTGGTGAGTCAGAAAAACGTTTTTTCCCGACTCCCAGTGATATTGCAAACGCCGACGTGAGCTTTTTGCGCATGCCGCAAAGTCGTAAAGAGACGCTAGTGCGCTTCGCTCAGTTTATGCAGGACAACTCAGAAGCTGACCCCCAGCAGTGGCTAGCTTTGAAAGGCATTGGACCTTGGACCGTCAGTTATGCTCAACTGCGAGGGCAATCTCAACCCGATTGCTTTCTAGATAAAGACTTAGTGGTGAAAAAGGCGATGCAGCGTTACCCATCACTGAATACGCACACTGCGGCCCCTTGGGGAAGCTACGCGACGTTTCACTTATGGAATCAATCATGAAAACATTTTATACCGAAATGCCGAGTCCACTAGGAACGGTGACTATCCAATCGAACGCTGAGGGCTTGCTTGGCATTTGGTTTGAAACATGCACCACTAAGCCTAGTGAGCTGGGAGTGCGAGACGAGCAGCATCCGGTTTTGCGCCAAGCTGTCACCCAACTGGATGAATACTTTGCTGGTCTGCGCAACGAATTCGACTTGCCCCTTGCAGCGACAGGCACTGATTTTCAAAATCAAGTTTGGCAGGCACTAACGACCATTCCATATGGGGAAACGTGGAGCTATCAAGATCTCGCGAATGCGATAGGTAACCCTAAAGCTGTGCGTGCTGTTGGGTTAGCAAACGGGAAGAATCCGATTTCTATCGTGGTACCTTGTCATCGTGTTATTGGCAAAAGCGGAAAACTGACTGGGTATGCAGGTGGAGTGGAGCGCAAACAACGTTTGCTCGCGCTGGAGCAAGGTACACCGCTTTAAGTGAGGCGATTCTCATATTGGGATTAAGCGTGCTACACAGGGGTAACGATAGTGTAGAGTTTCATATTCGTTATACGAATAGAAAAAGGACAATAAGGACATGCCTTTCAAAACGGATTTTGATGCCTTCATGAGTGAGTGTTGGCAGCATCACGAGGAAAATCCCGAACAAATTTATACTCAGCTAGAAACGGCTCTGAGCGAGGTGGAAGACGTTACCCAAATCGAGCGAATATTCGCATTGATGCTGCATACCGCTATTGGGCATCTCCAGTGCCCAGAACAGTTCCTTACTTGTTTAGATCACTTTAATGAACGCAAGGTTGCCGAGAGTTTGGCATTTCAACGCAGTATTGCCGTTGCGCGCTATTTCGTAGATGGCACTGACAATATGGAATTATTAGAAGAGCAAGAACAACGCCGAGTTTACGCTTTGATTTCGAATGAACTTTCTGCACTTGTTCAGCTTGAACTGGCGAGTCAATGGTTGGTGAAAGCAGCGTTAGGAATGACGCCGAACGATGCAGAAGGGCCATTAGCGCGCGCTATAGCGATCACTGCAAACAACTTAGCATGTCAGTACGAAGCGCTGGCTGAGCGCACGTCCATGGAAAAATCGAAGATGTTAGAAGCAGCAACACTCGCGCTAGACTATTGGAAAGTGGTTGGGGGTTGGATGCAAGAAGAGCGCGCAGAGTATCGCTTAGCGATGAGCTTGCTTAAAGCGGATAAACCGCAAGAAGCCAAAGTGCATGCTGAGCGCTGTGAAGATATTTGTCAGCAACATGGTAGCGACGCGCTTGAGCTGTTCCACGCACATGACTTGCTGATGCAAGTACACTTCCATCTTAGCCAGAAATATAAAGCTAAATTGGATGAAGAGATGCAGCAGTACTGCAAAACGAGCTCGTTGACGTGATCTTAGCGTTGAATGAAAAAAGCCCCGAGCGACTGGCTGGGGGCTTTAAGGTTGTTGACTATGCAGCGATGATTATGCTGCTTGCGCTTTTGCTTGGTATCGTCCTGGTTTATGGTTCATCGCCAAAATCAAGTTCGTAGCGATGGCACCTAGAACAGATAGAGCGATAAGGTGCACATCTACAATGAACAGTGACATCACCACAATGGCACAATCTAACGCCATTTGAACTTTACCCGCTCGAACTCCAAAACGTTCCTGAAGGTACAACGCTAGAATGTTAAAGCCACCCAAACTCATTTTGTGACGGAAAATTACCAACATACCGATTCCAATCAGTCCACCACCCAAAAGTGCCGCATAGAAAGGTTCGATTCGTGAAATCTCAATCACATGATGCAGATGATCGACTGCAAAAGAGACAATCGAAACCGCAATAAAGGTATTGATAGTGAAGCGCCAACCCATGCGCATCACAGATAAAATATAAAAAGGGAGGTTAAGAGCGAAAAATATCTGACCAAAACTGAAGTCACTCACTTTGGTTAGGAAGATCGCCAAACCAGCCGTACCGCCAGTGAGCAATCCTACTTTGCTAAAAAATATCACCCCAAGTGACACCAACGCACTGCCGAGCGTCAGAGCCAAGAGGTTCTCTCTTAGGCTATGATCTTTGTCCATAAATTAATTTCCTTGGTTTAAAAACCGCGCCGGAGATAACACGTCTCACGGACGCGATAGACAGTCGCCAAAATAGCAACTAACAAATCGGCCAATAAAATGTCGCGAAAAGTGATGGATGTCGAGTTTTTGGACGAGATTATGATGATATTAACCTGTTTAACATAATGTACACAGATAGAAAAACAACAAGGAAAAGTTATGATTAAGAAAGTTGGCAACACCCAAATCAACACATTACATCGACTGAGTTGTCACTGTGGAAAAGTTGAGTTGGAACTGGCGTTACCCAATGGTATTGAGAAACCGAGACGGTGTGACTGTTCTATGTGTCGACGTCGTGGCGCGATTGTCGCATCTGTACCTTTGAACGGTATTCGTATTATGCAAGGCGAAGACGTCTTGAAGCAGTATCAATTTAATACACACACTGCGAAGCACTTTTTCTGTGGCGAGTGCGGTATTTATACGCACCATCAGCGTCGTTCTGACCCGAGTGAGTATGGCTATAATGTCGGCTGCTTAGAGGGTGTCAACCCATATGAGTTGGGAACGATTGAAGTGATGGATGGCGTTAACCATCCATCCGACCGCTAGGTTGTGTTGCAAGTTAAGCACCTGATTGTCGGTGCTTTTAAGTAAATAAACCGCTATTCATCCACAAGTGTACCGCAATACTGGCGGCATAACCCAAGGCGATGACGGGAGCCCACTGTAAGTGGCCAAAGAAGGTGTATTGCCCACGCGCGGCTCCCATTAAAGCGACGCCTGCCGCGGATCCGATGGAAAGCAAACTGCCCCCGACACCTGCGGTTAATGTGACCAGTAGCCAGTTGCCCATCGACATGCTTGGTTCCATGGTCAGTACAGCAAACATAACCGGAATGTTATCGACGATTGCAGATAGGACACCAACCATTACGTTTGCCCAGACTGGGTTCCATTGCGTGTACATGACGTTTGAAACCAGTTCGAGGTAGCCAAGTAAACTTAAACCGCCAACACACATCACAACACCGTAGAAGAACAACAAGGTGTCCCACTCGGCTCGAGACACACGATGAAACACATCAAACGGAACCACTGAGCCTAAGCGCTTCAATGCCTGATCATCGCCATTGGCAATTGCCATAGCTGCTTTTTTTGCGAGTGAGTGTTTAAGAGTTTGACGCAAAAAATATCCGAAAAACTGTAAGTACGCCAAGCCCATCATCATGCCCATAACGGGTGGGAAGTGCAGCAAGGCGTGGAAAGAGACCGCAGTGGCAATAGTCAGAATGAATAATGCGACAATACGCCTTGCCCCGCGTTTTAGCTCAACGTGTTGGTGAATCGTATTCGGTTTTGTGTTTGGAACAAACAGTGACATCAAAAACGCGGGAACCAAGTAGTTCACCAATGACGGTACAAACAACGGAATGAACTCAGCAAAGCTGACATGACCGGCCTGCCACACCATCAGGGTTGTAATATCCCCAAATGGGCTGAATGCACCGCCAGCGTTGGCTGCGATAACAATGTTGATACAAGCAAGATTGACGAACTTAGGATTATCACCAGAGACTTTCATCACTACAGCGCACATCAATAGGGCCGTAGTTAAGTTATCGGCAATCGGTGAAATGACAAAAGCGAGAAACCCCGTCAGCCAGAACAACTTTTTGAATCCAAAACCTTTACCAACCATCCACGCCTGTAAGGCATCGAAGAGTTTGCGTTCTTCCATTGCGTTGATGTAAGTCATCGCCACGAGCAAAAACAGCAGCAACTCGGCATATTCCAACAAGTTGTGTTCTAGTGCGGATTTGGCGATTTCAGGCTGGTTGTGCTGAGCAAAGGTGTAGCCAATCAGAATCCAAATTAACCCTGCAGCGAGCAGCACTGGCTTGGATTTTCTCATTTTCAGATACTCTTCCAACATAACCAGTATGTAAGCGATCGAAAAGATAATCAGAGCCGCGTAACCGACACCAGAATTAACAAGATTCAGTTCATTGGTTGATGCAGCAAAGGTGGCGCTAGAGAACAACAAACAGCAGAAAGCCACAATTGGATAGATTGGCATAGACATTTCTCCTTTGTCTGGTTGGAGAAATATTAGCCACAAATGAATGAGTTAGTTGTGAGAGAGCTCGAATTAACAGTAGGAGTTAGGAAATGATAGTGTGCGCCACTATTTTCTGAGTGACGCAATGCTTGCTGCGCCGAATAAAACCGCAGCGGCATATAAACCGTAAGTTAACCAGTGACTAATCTCTAAAAAAGGAACGAGCCCTTGACCTGCCCACATACAGCCTCCGTTTAATGAGCAATGTTGTAATAGTCGAGCCAATTTAAAGGAAATGAACAATGTTTTTTGTGAGTGAAAGCAAATTATGAAGGATTAGAAAGTCAAAAATTGTTCAATGAGAGAGAAATCTCATTTTTAACTGGCTAGCTCTAACCCTTTTGAGTTAAAGCTAGCTATATCTAGAGCTGAATGCATTTAGCGTAGGAGCCATTTTTTCAACGGTGAAGCGTCAATTGCTTTCACAAGCAGTATGGTTGCAACAATCGTTGCAGGATAAATAAACACATCTTTCGCGAGGTGTTGCAGCCCGATAAATCCAGCGACATTCATCATGACAATTATGATAAGCAGATGGCTAACATATATTCCTAACACGCTAGGAGATAGTTTGAAGACCCAAGGCATGTCGCCAAAATGAGGGTGAGCCAAAAGCCACATAAAGACACCTACAGCCCAGATAACGGTACCGAATAGGAAGTCGTGCGAGTTGAAAGCGATGTCATGTTGCATCAGCCAGTAAGCTTCACCAAAATGCAGTGCTATGCCAAGAATAATGCATCGAACCGTATTGTTTCGCGACCACCGCCACTGCGCTTCTCGTGCGAAATAACCCAGAACAACTAGCAACGTGCTGAAAAAAGGCCCGTTACGAGTAAAGAAAGGCGCTAGCAGGTCGGTAATGGTCGCGTAACTGCCAGCAAAGACCCCGTATATGTATAACAATACTGCAGTTGGCAGTATCAGTTGCACCATATTGATATGCACGAGAAAGGCAATTAACGCTACGGCAATGACCAGAGCCGGAATAAACCACAGATGAACGAGTCCGCCTTCGATGAGTGAATTGATCGGGGTTGACATTAAGTACCCCCAATAACCTTGCCTTTCGGCGAGATACCCAGCCTCAGCGACCGTCTGCCATTGGAATGGCATCAGTAAACAGATCATGCTCCAAATGAGCCAAACCTTCATTAACGGTTTGGCGTAGTTCTTAAGAGTATCGATAGGTGAGTGACTCAACTTCGGCTGGATTAGATAACCCGAGATGAGAAAGAACAGCGGAACAGCAAAACGAGCCAGTTGGTTGAGCATATAGCCAACCCATGGTATCCCATTCCACTGCCAGTACGTCAGTGCCATCTGGCAATGCAAACCCACAATCGCAAGCATCGCAATGATACGTGCAAACTCTAAGCTGGCTATTTTTTGTTTCTTTGCCATTACATTGTTTACCTAAATAAAAAACTTAGGTGAAAATAGCAGGTTGTTGTTGAAGTAATACGTGAAAAAGTCAACAGACTTGCGCTTACATTGAAGCTGTTTCGAAAATTAAGACTTACTTCAAACTTCTTAATTATTAACCTATTAACGCAATCAATACCTGATTCGTGAGTCGAAAATAGCACTGAATAATGGTTAGACCAGTTAACTCTAGATTGCAAAAAAGAACGATCGTGCTAAAAATAAGATTATGCAAAAAGGAAAAGTGACAAAAGAGTTTATTCTGCAGCGGGCTTTTGAGATCGCCAGCGAAGACGGATTAGAAAGTCTTACGATTGGAGAGTTAGCCAAGCAATGCGGTATGTCGAAAAGTGGTCTGTTTGCCCACTTTAATTCGAAGTTGAATTTACAGCTATCGGTGCTTGATCACGCCAATAAAGTGTTCGCTGATCGGGTTATTGAGCCTGCTCGAGAACTCGGGGATGGCAATATCGAGCGTAAAATTCGAGGGTTGCTCGACTCTTGGATGACTTGGAATCACGCATTCCAAGGAAGTTGTATGTTTCTTGACGCTTGGAATGATACGGCAGATAAAGATTGCCCGCTTCAGGCCGGACTGCGTAAATCCATAGACACTTGGCTGAGTTATTTGGAGATCCAAATAGCGAAAGGCAAAGAGAAGCAAGAATTTGCAGCAGACTTAGATACACGCCAAGCAACGTTTGATTTGTACGGTCTCTATTTGAGTGCGCATGTTTTTTACTCAATTAAAGGTGAGCAAGAAAGCTTGCGTCTGTTTTGGCAAGGGATCGACAACTTATTTTCTCGCTGGAAAGACTAATATCGGTTAATCGCTTCCCAGATTCGTAGACATAAAATCACAAGAGCGGCTGAGTTCGCTCTTTCTTATCAGCGTAAAAAGCACGACCGTTCTATTTTGTGCAAAGCTGATAGTTAAGGACATGATTATGAGTGAAAAAATTTACTTTAATACATCGCAACGTTTCAGTATTAAGCGCAGTTTGGTGAACATTAGTACTCGGTTACACCATACACTGGCCCCGTCACATGCAAAGAAGACCGCGCGCAAGCTTCTTCTGACACCTGCTCGTACGCAACCTAAAAATATTGAGCCTCAAGGGCTTATCAAAGATGAAATTAAAGGGCATGCAGGCATCATCAAAACCTATACTTTGGGCTCTGGACCTATTTGGGTGCTAACTCATGGTTGGTCTGGAACGGCAAGTCAGTTTTATCCACTGATGGAACATATTGCGTCGAAAGGGTTTACTGCTTTGGCGTACGATCATCCGGCACATGGTGAGAGTGAGGGGCAGTATGGGCACATTCCGGGGTTTGTCAGAGGATTAGAAGATGTGTTGGATACGGTCGAGGATATTGTTGGCCTAGTTGGGCACAGCATGGGCACCGCTTCTGCTCTTGAGTGTAGGCACTGTAAATTAGAAAACAAGCCTTTGCTGCTTATTGCTCCGGTATTAAATTACGTAGAGAACTTATTCGGTAGCATTGCACGTTCCGGTTACTCGATGAAGCTTTTTAATGCTGTGGTTTCAGAAGTTGAAGACCAATTTGGTTATCCGTTACAGTCCATTGATCCGATGAAGCGTTTGTCTGAGCGTCCGTCTCACACCATTATTATTCATGATGAGCAAGACAAGTTCACCAAATACAGTGTCTCGGCAAAAGCGGCTGAAGAGATTAAAAACGTTGAGTTAGTGACAACACAAGGTCAGGGGCATGGTCGAGTGATGAAGTGTGAGCAAGTCTTCAGTAGTTTTGACCGTTTGCTCGATAGTGCTTGGTAACCCTTACTTTTACTGATTGATTCGCTCCGTTTTGCGCTAATTCGATTTGAAAGTAACACCTCAGATTTTTTCGTCTCTGGTGTTGCTCTCCTCGTTAAGAGGTTAAATCCAAAAAGGACAGCCGAAGCTGTCCTTTGTTTATTTAGCAGAAAGTCTGCAAGGCTGAAGTTAGTTACAGTTAGCTACGCCAACTTCTTTCCAAACGCCCCATTCGCCAGATTGGCTAGGATCGTCACCCTGAGTCCACCATTTCGCTTCCCACGTTTTACCTGCGTGAGTCACTTGGTTACCACCTGTGTACACTGCGCTCGCATCCCATGCGTTGTCACAAGTACCAGGGTTCGGATCGGTTGCGTGCTGTGCAACAACCACTGTCGCGCTTGCCGATGAAGACGCTTTACCGTCGCTCACACTTACAGTGAAGCTTAAGCTTGTGTCTTGCGGGTATTCCGCAGCAGTGAACGTGACTTTAGAGCCTTCAACCGTTGCATTCAGACCTTGAGGTAGAGTCCAGTTGAATGTCAGGGTATCGTTGTCTGCATCGCTAGACGCAGATGCATCTACAACCACAACGTCACCAGCGTTTGCTGTTGCTGGAGCAACAACTTGCGCTACTGGCGCGTTGTTCACTGGGTCAACCACACCTGCTGGCTTCACAGTTACTACAACGAGGTCAGATGCCGTTGCACCTTCGTTATCAGACACCGTCAGCTTGAAAGTTAATTGCTCTTCAACAGTAACTTCTGCTGCATCAAAGCTTGCTTTCGCTGAGTTTGCACCTGTTAGTGCCACTGCTGTGCCAGATACTTGTTCCCAAGCGTAGCTTACGATGGTGCCGTCAGAGTCTTTTGACAGGCTGCCATCTAGAACCACATTTGCAGGACCTGTTACCGATTGATCTGCGCCAGCGGCTGCGGTTGGCTTACGGTTTGGTTGAGGAACCACACCACCAGCCATACCTTCGTGCATCGCGTTTAGAATGTCACCGTTATCCGCGTCAATTTCCCAAGAGAATAGACCAGCAAGACCAAGAGACTTCGCGTAGCTACCTTTTGCTAGCACTGAACGGTGGTCATCAAATGTGATCAACTCACCCGTTGTACGGTTCCATACCCATGGTGCTTCTGCTTGTGCATCGTAGCCGTACTCGAAGCCGTTAATGCCAGCGTTGTTTGCACCTAACATGAATGACTTAATGCCTTTGTAGTCAATTACGCCATCTTCCCAAACACCTTGCGCTGTGCTGCCCTTCAGTTTACCTGTAGCAGTACCTGTCATTGGGTCGTTTGGATCTGTGAGTGTATCTGGAGTTACGCCTTCCCAGCCACGACCGTACATTGCTGTACCAAGTACTAGCTTGTTTGCAGGAACGCCTTGAGCAAGAAGAAGTTGGATGCCGTTATCTGCTGTGTAAGCAGGACCTTTGTACGGTTCGCCGTTCTCATCAACGCCACTACCGTCACACTGACCAGGACGCATGAATGAACCACAGTAAAGCGCAGTCTGGTGACCAGGAACGTTGTTCCAACCGCCGTAGAAGTCGTAAGTCATTGCGAAGATGTAATCCATGTACTGCACCGCATCTGCGTAGTCTACGTCTTCAATCTTGTCGTAACCGACACCGATAGCGGACGTTAGCTCGTAAGTACGGCCTGTCTCAGCTTCTAATTCATCAAGCATTACGCGCAGTTCACGCATCAGTGCGATGTATGCTGGGCCATCGTTTACAGGGTCGCCCTTATCGGCTGCTGCACCGCCGCCGCCAGGGAATTCCCAGTCGATATCAACACCGTCGTAGAATTTCCAAGTTTTCAGGAACTTCTTAACTGATGCGACGAATGTGTCTCGGTTTTTCTTGTCCACGAAATCGAAGAATGGGTCAGACAGTGTCCAACCACCGATCGATGGGATGATTTTTAGATCAGGGTTACGTTGTTTCAATGCCATTAGCATTGCGTAGTTACCCTTGATAGGCGTGCTGTATTCATGACCAGCTTGTGGGAAGCTCTTCTGATAAGCAGCCCAAGGGTCATGGATAACGACTTCATAATCAGGCACACCTGTACAAGCAGTTTGTAGCGCATTGAAACTGTTGCCGCCAACAGACTTCACAGACTCATTTGGGCCACAAATTGGGATAAAACCGTAAAGGATGTGAGTCAAGTTGTCGACCGGCATATTATCGACGGTGTAGTCACGGCCATAGATGCCCCATTCAACAAAATACGTACCCATCACGACGCTTGGATCGGTATTGTAGGTTTTGTTGTTTGGATCAACATTCATCGTTAGTGGCTTCAGGTGAGAACCATCGGTATCTGCAATCGTGATTTCAGCTGGTGCGCTTTTCGCACAACCTGTCGCATCACATGCTTCGATTTCCATTTGGTATAAGCCACCTTGGCCGTATTCAAACGAAGCTGTCGTTTGGCTACCAGTGATAGGGCCGCTTGCTACTTTTACACCATCAAAATAGACGTTGTAAGTGTCACCAGGTGTGCCACTCCACTGGTTAAATTTAACAGTGATCTTCGCTTGCTCATGGTATTTCACCATGTCGTAGTAGCCTGACGTGGTTTCCATCGCGAGTTCAATTTTAGAAAACTGAAGGTTGTTGGAACCGTACATATCGATACTTGGTGCGGTTGGAGCCGCAACTGCAGCACCTGATAGCGCTAAAGCAACTCCAGCTGCACATAGGTTAAATCGAATCATAACTTCTCTCTCAATCCTTGGATTCATGTTCTACCTAGAACATAGGCTGCTCTTGCACCAGATAAGATGATTGGATTTACTCCACGTGCAAAAGCATCACACTCAGCATTTCAGAGAGTTTTTTTTCGTCAAAAAAAATTAAGACGGTTTTCGAGGCACTTGAGAGAACTTAACTAAAACTCGCACTCTGTTACACAGAAAGTGTCAGACTGAGTCAATAATTTATAAAATCTCAGCAGAAACTAAAATTATTGTTTACTCAGTAACGAGTTGGCTAAATGCGATGAAGGCCTTACTTTGTTGTTTATTAAGGTTTTGTTTCATTGATATAGAAAGAGAATTGAAAGGAAAAATAGCCGTGAAGACGTATTAGTCACGGCTGAAGTGTTCACTCAACGCGGCGCGACGTTTAGAGGCTGCGCCGGTTTCTGAGCCCTGAACGGTATGCTCAAATCCTTTACGAATGAATCGCTGATCTGGAATAAGAGGCTCAATACGGCGTATTTGAGGTGAAAGATGAGAGCCTGAGATCTGATACGCGGTCTTTCCTAATCCGGTATTCAACGTGATGACCTTGCCATCGAATTCAAATTCCGTCGTAATAAGTCGATGGTTTCGGTATACCCCATCTTCAGTGAAAACGAGACGTTCTGTTTGGTAGGGTGGCGCGCCAATCTCAATCCATTCGCCGTACACCTTTTCCGGATCAATGTGGTCTTGATAGGAGAGGTGGATTTGATAGCCAAAAAACGTCAACAGACCCATCCCGAAGCAGACAAATATACTCTTGAGGATTTTGGATTGGTGGCGAGCCAAAAATGAAAGTTTTGGTTCTTGTCGTGCTTTTCGCCTTCGGCGAGTCGAGTCCGTCATAGATCTAATTTTCTCCACTTTTTTAACATGGTGGAAACCTTCCTTTTTAAAAACAAACAATCCCGCCATTGAGACGACGAAACTATGATCTAATGTCCACTTTTACATTCAGATACACATCTTATTGATGGTTTTGTTGTTTGCTCACATTCATTACTTCGCAGTTTTTCTTGCTCGGTTTAGGTCGCCTGATTAATCCTCGTGAAAAGAGGTTCTCGCTCAGTAGCAAAGGATGTGCGTTATTACGTTGAATTTAATGGCTTTCAAAGCTTGAGTAACGGAAAGAAACAAGGTAAAAAAGAGCGGACTTTTGATAAGGAAACCAATAATGAATATTAAGGAAAATAGCTATTTTGCTGGTAGTGTAAAATCACTGGGCTTTAACCAGAAAGATCAGGATGTTAGCGTTGGTGTGATGCTTCCTGGTGAGTACACGTTTGGTACTCAAGCACCAGAGCGTATGACGGTTGTAAAAGGTGCGCTTGTGGTCAAGCGTGTTGGCGAGAGCGATTGGACGACTTATCAAAGTGGTGAGTTTTTTGAAGTGGAAGGTAATTCTTCATTTGAGCTTCAAGTGAAAGAAGCGACTGCGTATTTATGTGAGTACTTCTAGCGTTCATTTGTTGCTCGTCATAAAACCACCTTCGGGTGGTTTTTTCGTCTATGTGCTTCACTTATAACGCATCTTTTTGGTTATTTGGGTATATACTTAATAAAAATGTACCCATCGACCAGGGAGGAAGTGATGGCAGTACAACGCAAGCATTCTGATCTCCCTCCTCGTTACGAGGACAAAGATCTCACCAATGAGCAAAGACAGCGCTTTACCGAAGTTGCCAACGCCGCTCATAAGAGACGTGAATTTTATCGACGTGCTCTAGGAAAGAGCTTAATGGGCAAAATGAAGGGCCGTGCGTTTAAAGATCACCCCACTCGTCAGCAAGACAAGCCGAACAGAACGTTGCAAGTAGTGTGGTTAATCGTATTCCTCGTTGTGGGGCTTTGGGTGATGCATGTGTTCGCTTAGTCATTAGCAAGCTTCTGGTACCGCTGGTGCATCAGATGTTGACTGTTCTTCCGTATTGCAGTGCTCATAAAAGGCGTACTGGTTTTTACCAGTATGTTTAGCTGCGTACATTGCTTTATCTGCACATCGAGTCAATTCAGACAAATCCTTTGCATCTTGCTTATAGATAGCAGCACCTACACTCATCGTTAACTCGTTAATCATATCGTAGCTTCGGTAACCTGTCGGAAACAGATTTACGATCCGTTTTAGGATGCTGTCGAGGTCATCTTTACTTTTTACATCGTAAAGCATGATTACAAACTCATCGCCCGCAAATCGAGCGATGGAGTAGTCGTGTTTATCGGTTTTTCTGTCTTTGTTGCGAATGTTATTTTTTAATCGAGTTGCGAAGGCTTGAAGTACTTGGTCACCAATATCGTGCCCGTAGGTGTCGTTGATGTGCTTGAAGTTATCGATATCGAGAAAAACCAATGCGGTGATGCTATCATCAGATGAGTGCTTGATTTCATCGAGCTTTGCGCGCGCCCAAGTCTCAAAGCTCCAGCGATTGGCAAGCCCTGTGAGCTGGTCAAAATATGCTAACTCCTCAATCCCCTCACGATACAGTGTTTGAATGTAATTGAGGACTTTCGTGTAGTAATACGAGAACGTGTGACACACAAACGCGGTCGCTATCAGGGTCAGCATCAATCTCCGCTCTATGATTTCTGTGGCTGTTGGCAGTCGATCTAAAAAAGCGACCCCAAAAAAGATCAGTAAAATGTAGGTGCCACTGAACAGCAGACCGACCTTAAACTCATTAATTAATACCAGAGTGGCGACAATAGGATATAGCCATAGCATCTTGCCTGACGGAGCGTCGTTATACAGAAGTAACAATAACCCTTCGAACATTAAGACAGCACTTAGCCATAAGTCGGCGTATTGATGGTGCCGCTGGACTTTTATTACATAACTGATTGCTAAGCATGCCAAGGCACACAAAGCATGGAAAAAGCTTAAACCCCAGTTATTCTCAAGTGATTGAGCAATGGAACCATAAGTTAAACAGGCAGCGGCGATACTGGAGCATAAAAAGACAATTTTCTTTTTTCTTGTTGAGCGGATGTCCGCCATTTCTTCTAAGCGCGCCCCAGCCAATGTCGACATTACGTATCCTTGCTTAATTAACGTGTACGCTTATTCTAGGCGGTATTTTCGCGATAAATAGAACAACAAAGTTTCCAAATGTGATATCAGTCATTTTTAGTGCAAAGCCATCAGTGTGATTTGGTGCGAGTGTTCAAAGAGGAATGGTGGCGCATGCAGGTTTTTATGACGGTTCTTCATGGCTCTATATGGTTGGACTGATAACTCAAAGTAATGTATCTAGTTATACGCATTCATATTGATTATCCTAATTCTGTTCGGTGCTCGTTGATTGAGAGTATTGTTCACCAATCTCTGCTCTACGTATCGTCAAGGCATATGTCGTTTCGAAAATGCATTAGAAATATTTTTCCGAAACAGGGCGAAATATTGTTGTCGTTATGACCAATATGCGACTAGAATCCGCGCTAAATCACAACCTCATATCGAGCTTCGTTCGAGTCACTATTTTTAAACTGCTTCACAAAATTGTGAGGCAGTTTTTAGTTGTAGGAAAGGTTACAAGCATGCCTAAAAGCCAAAACATCAACCAACGAATGTCCATCGTGGCATTAGCTTGGCCAATTCTTGTCGAAATTTTGCTACGGACGGCTTTAGGAACCAGTGACGTGTTCATGCTGAGTGGCTACTCAGACAAAGCCGTATCCGCTGTTGGTGTGATCACGCAGATTACCTTCTTTTTAATCATCGTTTCGACGTTTGTCAGTAGCGGTACGGGGATTTTGATTGCCCAATACAATGGCGCTGGACGCGAGCAAGAGTCAGTGAGCGTTGGTGTTGCGAGTATTGCGTTGTCTGTGCTCGTCGGTGTGCTATTGAGTGTGATTGCCGTGCTTGGTGCGATATACCTACTCCCGTATTACGGCTTGGAAGCGCAAGTCGAGCAGTACGCTCATGAATATCTGCTGATAAGCGGTGCGATGACGTTTAACGTTACGATTGGCGTTGTTTTTACAACTATTCTGCGTAGTCATGGTTATTCACGTTCCCCAATGGTGGTGAATTTGATCTCGGGTGTATTCAACATCATTGGTAACTATATTGCGCTTTACCAGCCATTCGGTTTACCTGTGTATGGTGTGCAAGGTGTAGCAATAGCAACCGTCGTCAGCCAAGTCATCGGTACGTTAATGTTATGGTTTATTCTCGCTCGCAGTAGCATTGAACTACCAATGTCGACCATGAAACAAGTACCGGCAGAGATTTACAAAAAGATCTTAAAAATCGGCGGCATGAACGCGGGTGAGGTGCTATCTTACAACGTGGCGCAAATCTGCATTGTATACTTTGTGGTGCAAATGGGGACGGCATCGTTGGCGGCTTTCACTTATGCGCAAAACATTGCCCGTTTCTCGTTTGCTTTCGCGCTGGCAATTGGTCAGGCTGCGCAAATTCAGACCGGTTACTACATCGGTAAAGGTTGGGTGAGTAGCATTTTAAAACGCGTACAAATCTACTTCTTAGTGGGATTTGTGGCATCAACGGCGGCAACCACACTGATTTACCTGTTTAGAGAAGAGATTCTGCGCGTATTTACCGATCAACCAGAGATACTCGCATTGGCAGGTTCGTTAGTCATGGGCTCAATTTTTCTCGAGGCCGGACGTGTGTTTAACCTGATTTTTATCGCGGGGCTCAAAGGCGCGGGTGACATCAAGTTCCCAGTGCAAATGGGGATTTTGAGTATGTGGGGACTAGGCGTGCTTTTCTCTTACATCTTTGGCATCCACTTGGGTTATGGCGTTTTAGGGGCTTGGATGGCAATCGCTCTCGATGAATGGGTACGTGGTATCATCATGGCAAGACGTTGGCGCTCTCAGGTGTGGACCAAGTTTAAGGTGAGCTAACGGTTTTCGGTATTACGCATCACGCTTATTCTGTTGTTAGAAAACAAAAAAAGGCACTGATAGTCAGTGCCTTTTTGTTATTTAAAATCGGGAAGACGTTAGAATTCGCACTCAGCTTGGAACACCATACGCTCTTTGCTGTATGGATGATCCAGCTCTAGCATCTCAGCATGCAGGTGCAAGCGATTCGCTTTTTCGCCGTATAAACCATCACCAACCATCGGCATGTTTAACCCCATGTGATGAGCACTGTGTACACGTAGTTGGTGAGTTCGCCCGGTTTTCGGATACATGTATACCTTGCTGCGCCCATCTTTGACTTCAATCAGTTGCCAGTAGGTTTCTGCATGTTTCCCGTGTTCAAAACACACCAGTTGACGTGGGCGGTCGTCGGGGTCACCACGCATTGGCAGTGAAATTTCCCCTTCAGGCTCGTTTAATACGCCTTCGAGCAGTGCCATATAACGTTTTTGTACGCCGCGAGCCATAAACTGTTTTTGCAGACTTTTGTTCGCGCGCTTAGTTAAGGCAAACACCAAAATGCCAGAGGTCGCCATGTCGAGACGATGAATCACAAACGGCCCTTCCACATCAGGGTACATCGCTTGTAGGCGCGTATAAGCAGAGTCCTTGATAGTTTTACCAGGCACTGAAAGTAAGCCCGAGGGCTTGTTGACGACGACCATAGCGTCGTCTTGGTAGATTATCTCTAGTTCTTTGTCTTCTGCCCAATTCTCCGCCAATGGATTAGGTTCGACATCCAGCCCTTGCATCATATGGCCCAAAATCGGCTGACATTTGCTGTTGCACGATGGGTAGAATTTTTTGTGTTGGCGAACTTCAGACTTTGGCGACACACCCCACCAAAATTCTGCCAGCGCCAGCGGTTTGAATCCGTATTTAAACGCGTATTGGAGCAGTTTTGGCGCAGCACATTCCCCTGCACCTGCTGGTGGTATTGGGTTTGTGGTGTCCGCAAAAATGTCCACCAAGTCGCGTGCTTCGCCATGGCTGTTTAGAAAGCGGTACTGTTTATGCAGTTTGTGCTGTAAAGCGTTGGAGAGCGTTTTGCGCTGTTCTTTCAGATGAGCAAGTTGCTGCT
Source organism: Vibrio sp. 1751 (assembly GCF_033339895.1). NCBI lineage: Bacteria > Pseudomonadati > Pseudomonadota > Gammaproteobacteria > Vibrionales > Vibrionaceae > Vibrio > Vibrio sp. 1751. The sequence continues at coordinate 4,756 of NZ_JAWOVM010000065.1, read as the reverse complement.
CTAACTCAGCCAAGCGCGCTTCTTTGATTGCAAGCTTTTCATCCCACGCTTGCTTTAAGTATTTGAGAACGTTTTTCTCGGCGACACTTTGCTTACCCAACTCATCCAATAAGATTTTGAGGTCATCGGCATTGAGTGTTTGCTCGCCCTGTTGACGCTGTCGTTTGCGTGCGGCGCGGCCGTCAATCATCACTTGGCGCTGTGTTTGCTCCTCTTGCTGATAAGCGGCGCGGTCGGCTTGGATTTGCGCTTTAAGATCCGCCAATTCCGGATTCGCGGCACAGGTTTTGTACTCCGTATTGGCGGCGTTGATGGCATCCGTTTCTGCGCGGAAGAAGCCTTCATCGGTCAGCATGTCGTACACAGGAGGGACAAATCCTGGAATCAAGTTTTGGTCAGCAATTTTGCCAGAAAACGCACTTAAAAAGCCGAGCTCGCCTTGAGGGCTTTCTACCAGCAATACGCCAAACATTTTGCCTCGCCCCGTTTCTTCATTAACCAAACCAAAATCGTGTTCGAAGTCGGTTTGCGCTAATAAGTGCTGTTGCAATTGCTTTGCGGCCATAACGCAAAGAGGATGCGGCGTGTAGTAGAACGGAAACGTAAACTGCGTTGGTAATTCATAACCAGAAGTATCAGCAGTAAAACGAGTAAAACAATGTTCAGGCGAGTGCATGGTGGGTATCCGCGCGAGTAAAAAATCGAGCGAGGATTGTACCTGTTTGAGTCAGGATTGCCATGTCGGTGTTGGCACTCGCTCTTGGATTAAGGACAAGAGCGAGTGGGGAAGAGTTTATTGCAGTTTTCGTAATGCAAGCTTCCACTGTGCCGGTTTGTCGTAGTAGGTCGAGTGCGGCAAGGTCAAGTACTCGCCATTTACTTCTGCAATCAGGGTTGGATAACCACCAACGTGTAACTGTCGCATCAATTGTCGGCTAGAGCGAATTCTCTCATCTAGTTCGGCTTCGCTTAACGCCATGTTTTGCTCCCACGCATCACTTGCTAAACCTAGCGATTCTGCAATGGCTTTGAGTGTCGATGCTTCATTCACTTTTAACCCGAGCTGGTAATGCGCGGATTGGATGGCCTTTAGCATGTGCCATGGATTCAGCCCCATTTTCTCCGCACTCAAGATCGCTTGTGTTGGTAGATAAGAATCAAGAACAAACGTATCTTCGCTTTTCACGCGTTGCAGATATGCTTCACCAAACGTCGCTCCGGTTTCGGTTGCAATACGAGCGTCACTATTGATGATGTGCTGACGAAATTCAGGTTCAATCGCGCGTTTCTCAATCATACCGCCGGGATGAAGCTCTACCTTAAATTGAGAGGTGTCCATCAAGGCTTCGATGAGTGGTGATGCCCCGTAGCACCAACCACACATGGGATCGAAGAAGTAATGCACGGTTACCATGACATTTCACCAGTATGCACTTTCGCACCGATTTCTAGCGCGATTGGCAATTGAGCTTCTGGGTATTTCGCAGACATGGTGTCAATGAGTTGAACGCTGTTATTGCTGTGTTTTTTCGCTTGCTGAAAATCCTGCAAGTATTGTTGCGAGTAGCGAATGGTGTCTGCGTTCAGCTTTGAGCCTGCTTTCATGTGACCAGGAATGACCACTTGAGGTTTAAGCGCAAGCATCTCGCTAAGTTGCTGTTCCCAAGCATTGATGGCGGTTTGGTCAGCGGCATCTGCCATCCACAAATGTACGTTTGAGTACACGGCTACGTTACCTAGAATCGCTTTGTTATCTGGAATCCATAGGTAAGGGCGGTGTGCTGATGTGCCATGGTTACCACGAATTTCAATCTTATGACCTTCTAGCTCCAATGATGCTTTATCGTACGCGACAGGGATCACTGGTTTTACCGGTGCGTTTGCGCCAAGCTTTGGTCCCCAGTACGCCAGCTTTCCAGCCAATTTCTCTTTAATAATTTTTTGAACCGCAGGCGTTGTGATGATCTGCGCATCAGGGAACTGTTGGTGTAAGGCCTCTGCGCCAAAGTAGTAGTCTGGGTCCGCTTGGCTGATAAAAATGGTTTTAAGCGTTTTGCCTGAGTCCAGCACTTTAGCGGCAATGCGCATCGCGTCAGCTTTGGTGAAGCCAGTGTCGATAACCATGGCGTCAGTCTCACCGTATACCAAGGTTGAGTTTACGTGGAAGCTGTTACCGTCGGCGTTGTAAACCTCAAGGGTAAGGGGAGAGTGGTTTGCCGCTAGAACAGGGCTTGCCATTAAAATGGATGCAGCAATCAAAGTGAATTTTTTCATAATAAGCTCCTAAAGAATTTGGGGCCAAGCGACCATGGCTTGGGAACGGGAGCTATATTAGGAAATTGATACGCTCGGAAAAATACACAATAATGTACATCACTATTTCTTATTTCGAGCAAATGTATGGATAGAGTAACGGCAGCAAAAGTGTTTGTGGATGTGGTGTATTCTGGCAGTTTTACCGCGACCGCAGAGCGGTTAGACATGTCTCGGCCAATGGTGACTCGTTACGTAGAGGCGATGGAGAACTGGTTGCAAACTCGTTTGTTGCACCGCACTACGCGCAAGGTGTCGCTCACCACCGCAGGGGAGCGCAGCTTGCCTCAGATTGAGCGCTGGTTAAAACAGGCCGATACATTAACGTCGAACATTGCCGCTGATGGTGAGCTGTCCGGAAAAATCCGTCTTGCGTCTAGTACTTCATTTGGATTCTCACAGTTGATCCCCGTAGTAAACAGTTTTATGCAAAAGCACCCCAAAGTGCATATCGACATAGATCTGCAAGATTCAGTGAGTGATCTAACCGAACAACGTATCGATCTGGCGATCCGAATTGCGTCAGATCCCGATCCTTCTTTGATTGGTAAGCCGATTGCGGTGTGCGAATCGGTGTTGGTAGCATCACCGCAATATTTGCAAACTCACCACGCGATCGCGCATCCGCGAGATTTATCTTCACACGACTGTTTGGGATACAAAAACTTTGAGCGTCACGTGTGGCATTTGTCTCAGGGCGACCAGTTCGAATCGGTGGGAATTGAGTGTCGCCTAACCAGCAATGAGGCCACGGCGTTATTGCATGGCGCTTTACAAGGCATGGGTATTTCGATGTTGCCAACTTACTTGAGCAATATCTATCTCAAATCGGGTCAGCTTGAGTCGGTGTTGCCGGATTGGAAGCCAAATGATCTCAACATTTACGCGCTGTATTCATCACGTAAACACTTGTCTCCTGCGGTGAGAGCTTTCATCGATCACAGTGAAGATTACTTTAAACAGCATCCTTGGTAATAGCGAAAGGCGTCGTCATCCCGACTTGAGATTCATACAAGATCCTGTACCTTACATGGATATATTTTCGCAGCGTCATTTAGAGTTTTAGTTAATGTCACAAGTTCGCATCAAATTTATTGCTTCCGATATGGATGGCACATTGCTTGACCAATACGGTCGTTTGGATCCGGAGTTTTTCGATCTGTTTTTGCAACTGGAAGAGCAAGGTATTTTGTTCTCCGCTGCGTCTGGTCGTCAGTATTACAGTCTGCGAGACACGTTCGCGCCAATCAAAGACAGACTGTTGTATGTGGCTGAAAACGGCACCTTAGTGATGTACCAAGACAAAGAGCTCTACAGTTGTACCATTCCTAAAGCGGAAGTGTTGGAGATTGTGAAAGCGGCTCGTGAGATTGACGGGGCGAACATCGTATTGTGTGGCAAGCGCTCGGCGTACATCGAAACGCATGATCAGCAATCGCTGGAAGAATTTCAAAAGTACTACCACCGCTGTGAATATGTGACGGATTTGCTTGAGGTCGAAGACGAGTTTATTAAGGTAGCAATTTGTCACTTTGACGGTTCGGAAGAGCTCCTGTTCCCGACCATGAACGCGAAGTTTGGCGCAACGCATAAAGTCGTAGTGAGCGCAAAAATTTGGCTGGATGTGATGAATGCCGAGGCGTCTAAAGGCGCGGCCATTCAGCACCTTCAAGAGACGATGAATTTTACTCCGGCAGAAACAATGACGTTTGGTGATTACCTCAATGACCTCGAAATGCTGCAAGTCAGTGAGCATTCGTACGCGGTTGCCAACGCGCACGAAGAGATTAAGAAAATTGCTCGTTATTCTGCGCCAAGCAACCAAGAGGCTGGGGTACTCAAAGTGATTAAAGAGAAAGTGTTAGCGAAGTAACGCTCATTTTTTCGATGTTATTTTCTTCTTCACGTAAAAAGCCCCGCATACACTGCGGGGCTTTGTTTTTTTGGGGGGAGTAAGGTTCCCGTTTTAGCGTACGTACTTGGCGGTTGCGCTGACTAAAAAGTGTTGCAATTTCCCGTCTGATTTTGGCACCCACAAGTCGTTATGATAATGGTAAATACGGCCATTGATGGTCACAGACAAGGTATTATCACCCGTTTTCTCCATGCGAATAAACTGATCCGAAGTGACCAAAAACGGCTCTTGCTCTTCAATGCTCTGGCCCGTTGCCAATACGAAGTAGCCGAATCGGTTGCCAGCATCCGGATCGGTTGAGTAGATTCGATGTCCAACGAGGCTGTAGTCGTCGTTGAGTGCCTGCTCAAGCGTTTTTTGCCCGATGGTTTCGTGCGATGGAATAAATACCCAAGCCAACACACCTGCCGCAATGACTGCCAGTAGAAGCAGTACTTGCATGAACTTTCTCATCATATATACCGTTTAACGTTGAAATTTCATTTTGTACATGCGCTTATCCGCTATGCTGATAAGAAAGTCAACATT
>NZ_JAWOVM010000064.1:0-25888 GCF_033339895.1 Vibrio sp. 1751 | reverse complement strand
TTTATCACTCCTAATAAGAGCGACATTCATGTCTGAAATTAAATTTGAAACTGCAGAACAAAAAGCAAGCTACGGCATTGGTCTGCAAATGGGTCAGCAACTTGCAGGCTCTGGTCTTGAAGGTCTTAGCGTTGATGCTATCGCAGCGGGTATTGCAACAGCACTAACTGGTGACATGCCATCAATCGAAATTGATGAAATCAACAAAGCACTACAAGAACTTCACACTCGTGCAGAAACAGCTCGCCAAGAAGCAGCAAAAATTGCGGCAGCAGAAGGCGAAGCGTTCCTAAAAGACAACGCTCTACGACCTGAAGTTAACGTTCTAGACTCTGGTCTTCAGTACGAAATCATTTCTGAAGGTACTGGTGCAGTTCCTACAGCAGAAAGCTCAGTTCGCGTTCACTACCACGGTGAGCTAACTGACGGTACTGTATTCGATAGCTCTGTATCTCGCGGTCAACCTGCTGAATTCCCTGTTACAGGTGTGATCAAAGGTTGGGTAGAGGCACTACAACTAATGCCTGTTGGCTCTAAGTGGAAGCTATACGTACCACAAGATCTTGCGTACGGTGAGCGTGGCGCTGGTGCGGCTATCCCTCCATTTGCAGCTTTAGTTTTCGAAGTAGAACTATTAGATATTATCTAATTGAAACCATTTTCAATTATGATTAAATAAAACGGCGCACTAGCGCCGTTTTTTTGTCTAAACTGAATAGACTTTCTCACCTCTGAACCTTTCACTCTGATAGCCTTTAAAAATAAAATCACTTTTAAAAAACGCTCAACCTTTGGAGGTACTATGCGTAAAACACTCCTAACTCTAGCACTCCTATCAATCAACATTGGTAGTGCGCACGCATTCTTAGATTCAGTCACTCAAAAAAGTAAAGAAAGTGGTCTGATGGACATGGTCGGCAGCAGCTTGAACACCGAGTCATCTCCATTAACAGACATGCTAACTAGCCAATTACCAGTATCCACTGAGCAAGCAGCCGGAGGCAGTGGTGCGCTACTCGCTTTGGCTCAAAGCCAGCTTTCGCAAGAAAATAGTAGTGAATTACAGTCTTTGATTCCTGGACTTTCAAACTTGCAAGGAGCACAAAGCTTACTAGGAAATATTGAGAATATCAGTGCAGTAAAAAGTGCATTCGATACGTTAGGTTTAGACCCATCTATGATCAGTCAGTTTGCTCCAGTAATCTTGGATTACTTGAACAAGCAAGGCGCTAGCGAAGGGCTTCTAAGTTCGTTGGGCGGGTTGTGGAATACTAGTAAATAAGCGTAAGTGATAATCACTTTTTAAATTGCCAGTCTGCATGGGTTGAAATAAATGCAGGCTGGATATAAAGGTTTACAGAATTACAGATACAAAAAAGCCGAGCTAATGCTCGGCTTTCTCGTTCTTACGAACTGATTACTCAGCAGCTTCTTCAGCAGCTGGGCGATCTACAAGCTCAATGTAAGCCATTGGAGCTTTATCACCAGCACGGAAGCCAGCTTTTAGGATACGAGTGTAACCGCCCTGACGAGCAGCAAAACGTGGACCTAGTTCGTTAAATAGTTTTGCAACTACTTCGTTGTCACGAGTACGTGCAAATGCTAGACGACGGTTAGCAACACTGTCAGTCTTAGCTAGTGTAATCAAAGGCTCAACTACGCGACGTAGCTCTTTTGCTTTTGGCAAAGTAGTCTTGATAACTTCATGACGTACTAGAGAGCTAGCCATGTTGCTGAACATCGCTTTGCGATGTGAGCTGTTGCGGTTGAGTTGACGACCACTCTTACGATGGCGCATGACCTAATCCTTCTAACTAGTATCGATTAATCTTCAGCGATTGATGCAGGTGGCCAGTTTTCTAGGCGCATGCCCAGAGACAGACCACGTGACGCAAGTACGTCTTTAATCTCAGTAAGAGATTTTTTACCAAGGTTAGGCGTTTTAAGTAGCTCAACCTCAGTACGTTGTACTAGATCACCGATGTAGTGAATCGCTTCTGCTTTCAGACAGTTAGCAGAGCGAACTGTTAGTTCAAGATCGTCTACAGGACGCAGTAGGATCGGATCGAATTCTGGCTTCTCTTCCTTCTCCTCAGGAACTCGTACATCACGAAGATCTACGAATGCATCCAATTGTTCAGCTAGGATTGTAGCTGCACGACGGATTGCTTCCTCAGGTTCTAGAGTACCGTTTGTTTCCATATCGATAACAAGCTTGTCTAGATCAGTACGCTGTTCTACACGAGCTGCTTCTACAGCGTAGGCAATTTTGTCTACTGGGCTGTAAGTAGCATCTACTAGTAGGCGACCGATAGGACGCTCGTCTTCTTCGTTATGGATACGCGCAGAAGCTGGAACATAACCACGACCACGTTCAACTTTGATACGCATTGCGATCTCAGCGTTGTCATCCGTCAGGTGACAAATTACGTGTTCAGGGTTAGCGATCTCTACATCACCATCATGGGTGATGTCACCTGCAACCACAGGGCCCGAGCCTGATTTGTTCAAAGTAATGAACACTTCATCTTTGCCTTCGGCAACGCGCACAGCCAAACCTTTAAGGTTTAGAAGAATTTCAAGAATATCTTCTTGAACGCCTTCTTTCGTGCTGTACTCATGAAGTACGCCTTCAATTTCTACTTCTGTTACAGCACAACCTGGCATAGAAGATAGAAGGATGCGGCGAAGTGCATTACCCAGAGTATGACCAAAGCCACGCTCTAATGGCTCAAGAGTTACTTTTGCGTGAGTCGAGCTGATTTGTTCGATGTCAACTAGACGTGGCTTAAGAAATTCTGTTACAGAACCCTGCATTGTGTCCTCTCTTTAGTTTAAACCTTACTTAGAGTAAAGCTCGACGATCAATTGTTCGTTGATGTCAGCTGATAGATCAGAACGCTCAGGCATACGCTTGAATGTACCTTCCATCTTGCCACCATCTACTTCAATCCAAGTTGGTTTTTCACGTTGTTCAGCAACTTCTAGAGCTGCTTTGATACGAGCTTGCTGTTTAGCTTTCTCGCGAATAGAAACAACGTCATTAGCCGCTACTTTGAAAGAAGGAACGTTTACAACTTTACCGTTTACTAGGATAGCTTTGTGGCTAACTAGCTGACGTGCTTCTGCGCGAGTTGCGCCAAAGCCCATGCGGTAAACTACGTTATCAAGACGACCTTCAAGAAGCTGAAGTAGGTTTTCACCAGTGTTGCCTTTTAGGCGAGCAGCTTCTTTGTAGTAGTTACGGAATTGTTTTTCTAGAACGCCGTACATACGACGTACTTTTTGCTTCTCACGAAGCTGAACGCCATACTCAGATAGACGACCGCGACGAGCGCCGTGTACACCTGGTGCGTTATCAATTTTACACTTGGTATCGATCGCGCGAACACCAGACTTAAGGAATAAGTCAGTGCCTTCACGACGGCTAAGCTTCAGCTTAGGACCCAAATATCTTGCCATGATTCTTCTCCAATTGTCCTAGAAACGTTATACGCGACGTTTCTTAGGTGGACGACAACCGTTATGAGGGATTGGTGTAGCATCAACGATGTTTGTGATGCGGAAACCAGCGGCGTTTAGTGCACGAACAGTAGATTCGCGACCTGGACCAGGACCCTTAACCATAACTTCCAAGTTCTTTAGGCCGTATTCTTTAGCCATTTCAGCACAACGCTCAGCAGCAACCTGTGCAGCGAACGGAGTAGACTTACGAGAACCACGGAAACCAGAACCACCTGCAGTAGCCCATGCAAGAGCGTTACCTTGACGGTCAGTAATGGTTACGATTGTGTTATTGAAAGAAGCATGGATGTGCGCAACGCCATCTGCAACTTGCTTGCGTACGCGCTTACGAGCGCGAGTTGGTTGTTTAGCCATTGTACTCTACCTTCCCGATTATTTCTTGATCGGCTTACGCGGACCCTTACGGGTGCGAGCGTTGGTTTTAGTACGCTGTCCACGTAGTGGTAGACTGCGACGATGACGAAGACCACGGTAACAGCCAAGGTCCATAAGACGCTTGATGTTCATAGATACTTCACGACGTAGATCACCTTCTACAGTGTACTTAGCTACACCATCACGCAGTTGATCGATCTGCTCTTCAGTTAGTTCACTGATCTTAACATTTTCAGCAATACCCACTTCAGCTAGGATAGCTTGAGAGCGAGTTTTACCGATGCCGTAGATCGCTGTTAGAGCGATTACTGCATGTTTCTGATCAGGAATGTTAATGCCTGCTATACGGGCCATTATTCACTCCTAAGTGTTTCTATAAAAGAATTAGCCGCAGCAAAGCCCGTTATGGATACGCTGCGGAATACTACTTCTTTTGCACGCAAAAGGTAGGCCGAGGAATATACTCGACCCAACCTTCATTTTCAAGTAAAAATTTCTGCTAATTAGCCTTGGCGCTGTTTGTGCTTTGGCTCACTGCAAATCACGCGAACGACACCGTTACGCTTGATTACTTTACAGTTACGGCAGATTTTTTTAACGGAAGCACGAACTTTCATTGCTAAACTCCGTAAATGAAACTGAGTCTACCGCCGGATTAACGGCCGTAGCCTTTCAGATTCGCTTTCTTCAACACAGAATCATACTGTTGAGACATCAGATGAGTCTGTACCTGTGCCATAAAGTCCATAATTACAACAACTACGATTAGTAGCGATGTACCGCCGAAGTAGAAACGTACGTTCCACGCGACCATCATGAACTCGGGAATCAGACAGATAAAGGTAATGTACAGTGCACCAGCAAGGGTTAAACGTGTCATTACTTTATCAATGTATTTCGCTGTCTGCTCACCTGGGCGGATACCGGGTACGAATGCACCAGACTTCTTCAAGTTATCTGCTGTTTCACGCGGGTTGAAAACCAACGCCGTGTAGAAGAAACAGAAGAAGATAATTGCTGCTGCATAAAGCATTACATACAACGGTTGACCAGGGCTAAGAGCCAAAGACACGTCAGTTAACCAACCGAACGCGCTGCTCTCACCGTTTTGACCAAACCACTGAGCCAATGTTCCTGGGAACAAGATAATACTTGATGCAAAAATCGCTGGAATTACACCTGCCATGTTAATTTTAAGAGGCAAGTGCGAGCTTTGCGCAGCAAACACTTTACGACCCTGTTGACGTTTCGCATAGTTAACGACGATTCGGCGTTGACCACGTTCCATGAAAACAACGAAGTAAATTACTGCGAAAGCTAATACCGCGATTAGCAACAGAAGAAGTACATGCAATTCACCTTGACGCGCTTGCTCGATTGTTTGACCGATTGCAGAAGGCAATCCAGCAACAATACCTGCAAAAATCAGTATCGAAATACCGTTACCAATTCCGCGCTCTGTAATTTGTTCACCTAACCACATCAAGAACATGGTACCGGTTACTAAACTTACGGTAGCAATTAGCGTAAACATGGTTTGGTTGATAACAACCAGATTGTCGACCATGTTTGGTAGGCCAGTTGCAATACCTATAGCTTGGAAGGTTGCAAGTACAAGCGTGCCGTAGCGTGTGTATTGGCTTATCTTACGACGGCCTGCTTCACCCTCTTTTTTGAGTTCAGCTAACGCTGGATGAACTACAGTTAGCAATTGGACAACAATAGATGCCGAAATATACGGCATGATGCCCAATGCTAATATAGATGCACGCTCAAGAGCACCACCGGAGAACATGTTAAACATTTCAACGATGGTACCTTTTTGCTGTTCGAACAAATCGGCAAGTACAGCAGCGTCAATACCAGGAATCGGCACAAAAGAGCCGGCTCGGAATACTAAAAGTGCACCAATTACGAATAACAAGCGCGACTTTAGTTCACTTAAGCCGCTCTGAGCACTACGAAAATCTTGTCCTGGTTTCTTAGCCATCTGTACCTCGTTCCTCGAGATTATTCCTCGATTTTACCGCCTGCAGCTTCGATTGCAGCTTTAGCGCCTTTAGTCACACGTAGACCTTTAACAGTCACTGCTTTGTTGATTTCACCAGAAAGAACAACTTTTACAAATTCGATGTTCTTAGTGATGATGTTAGCAGCTTTAAGACTGTTTAGATCAACTACGTCACCAGAAACTTTCGCTAGCTCAGCTAGACGAACTTCAGCAGACACTAGGCTCTTACGAGAAGTGAAACCGAATTTTGGTAGACGTTGTTTCAGAGGCATCTGACCGCCTTCGAAGCCTGGACGAACACTGCCGCCAGAACGTGATTTTTGACCTTTGTGACCACGGCCACCAGTTTTACCTAGGCCTGAACCGATACCACGACCTACTCGCTTCGCAGAAGTTTTCGCGCCAGCAGCCGGTGCTAGAGTATTCAAACGCATTCTGATTACTCCTCAACTTTAACCATGTAGTAAACCTTGTTGATCATACCGCGAATACACGGAGTATCTTCAAGTTCTACTGTGTGGTTGATTTTACGAAGACCTAGACCGCGCAAAGTAGCTTTGTGCTTTGGCAGACGACCAATTGAGCTTTTAGTTTGAGTTACTTTAATAGTTGCCATGGTGTTCTTACTCCGAAATAGATTCAACAGTTAGACCACGTTTAGCAGCAACCATTTCTGGTGACTTCATGCTACCTAGTGCATCGATCGTTGCACGAACGATGTTGATAGGGTTCGTAGAACCGTACGCTTTAGATAGTACGTTGTGTACACCAGCAACTTCTAGTACTGCACGCATCGCACCACCTGCGATAACACCAGTACCTTCTGCAGCAGGCTGCATGTAAACTTTAGAGCCCGAATGGCGACCTTTCACTGGGTGGTGAAGAGTGCCTTCGTTTAGAGCGATCGTAGTCATGTTACGACGCGCTTTTTCCATTGCTTTTTGAATCGCTGCAGGTACTTCACGAGCTTTGCCGTAACCGAAACCTACACGACCGTTACCGTCACCAACTACTGTTAGTGCAGTGAAGCTCATGATTCGACCACCTTTAACCGTTTTAGAAACACGGTTAACTGCGATTAGCTTTTCTTGCAAATCATTCGCTTGAACTTGTTGTTCTTTAGCCATCTTCCAACCCTACCTTAGAATTTCAGACCAGCTTCGCGAGCAGATTCTGCTAGCGCCGCTACTCGACCGTGGTATTGGAAACCAGAACGATCAAATGCAACTGCAGTTACGCCCTTCTCTAGAGCGCGCTCAGCAATAGCTTTACCCACTGCTTTAGCTGCATCAACGTTACCAGTGTATTTCACTTGCTCACGGATCGCTTTTTCTACAGTAGAAGCTGCTGCGATAACCTCAGAGCCGTTAGCCGCGATAACCTGTGCGTACACGTGACGAGGAGTACGGTGTACAACTAGGCGAGTCGCACCCAGTTCTGCAATCTTACGACGTGCACGTGTAGCACGACGGATGCGAGATGCTTTCTTATCCATAGTGTTACCTTACTTCTTCTTAGCTTCTTTAGTACGCACATTTTCATCTGCGTAACGAACACCTTTGCCTTTGTATGGCTCAGGCTCACGGTAAGAACGAATGTCAGCCGCAACTTGACCAACTAGTTGCTTGTCAGCACCAGTGATCACGATTTCAGTTTGGCTTGGACATTCAGCTTTAATACCCGCTGGCAACTCGTGCTCAACTGGGTGTGAGAAGCCTAGTGTTAGACCTACAGCGTTGCCTTTGATAGCAGCACGGTAACCTACACCTTTAAGAGTTAGCTTCTTAGTAAAGCCTTCAGTAACACCAACAACCATGTTGTTAACTAGAGCGCGAGCAGTACCTGCTTGAGCCCATGCGTTAGCAACACCTTCTTTAGGACCGAAAGTCAGGTTATTTTCTTCCTGAGCGATTACAACTGCGTTGTTAAGAACGCGAGTTAGTTCGCCTTTCGCACCTTTTACAGTGATTTCTTGGCCGTTTAGTTTCACCTCTACGCCAGCTGGAATAGCGACAGGTGCTTTTGCAACACGAGACATAGTCTACTCCTTATTAAGCTACGTAAGCGATGATTTCACCACCAAGACCTGCTTTACGTGCAGCGCGGTCTGACATAAGACCCTTGGAAGTAGAAACGATAGCAATACCAAGACCACCCATTACAGAAGGAAGTTCATCTTTCTTCTTGTAAACACGTAGACCTGGACGAGAAACACGTTTAAGTTGCTCGATTACTGGTTTAGCTTGGAAGTACTTAAGTGTAACTTCTAGCTCAGGTTTTGCTTCGCCTTCAACAGCGAAGTCAACGATGTAACCTTCAGCTTTTAGTAGTGCAGCAATTGCAACTTTAAGCTTTGAAGAAGGCATTTTTACAGCAACTTTGTTTGCTGCCTGACCGTTACGAACGCGGGTCAGCATATCCGAAATCGGATCTTGCATGCTCATATGATTTACTCCAAATGATTAAGTGGCAATTACCAGCTAGCCTTACGAAGACCCGGAATCTCGCCTTTCATGCAAGCTTCACGAACCTTAATACGGCTTAGACCGAACTTACGTAGGTAACCGTGTGGACGACCAGTTTGGTTGCAACGGTTGCGCTGACGTGATGCACTTGAATCACGTGGAAGAGATTGCAGTGTAAGAACCGCGTTCCAACGATCTTCTTCAGATGCGTTTACATCGCTGATGATAGCTTTTAGCGCTGCACGCTTTTCAGCGAACTTAGCTACTAGCTTCGCACGTTTTGCTTCACGTGCTTTCATTGAATTTTTAGCCATAACAGTAACCCTTCACCTTACTTACGGAATGGGAAGTTAAAGGCAGCCAGCAGAGCACGGCCTTCCTCATCAGTACCAGCAGACGTCGTAATAGTGATGTCTAGACCGCGTACTCGATCAACTTTATCAAAGTCGATTTCCGGGAAGATGATTTGCTCGCGAACGCCCATGCTGTAGTTACCGCGACCGTCAAAAGACTTAGCGCTAACACCACGGAAGTCACGTACACGTGGAAGAGCGATGTTAATTAAACGCTCAAGAAAATCCCACATACGTTCGCCACGCAAGGTTACTTTACAACCGATAGGGTAGCCTTCACGGATTTTGAAACCTGCAACAGATTTGCGCGCTTTTGTGATAAGTGGCTTTTGACCAGAGATCGTTGCCATATCAGACGCTGCATTTTCTAGCAGTTTCTTATCGTTGATTGCTTCACCAACACCCATGTTTAGGGTGATTTTCTCGATTCTAGGGACTTGCATGACGCTTGTGTAACCGAACTGTTTGGTCAGTTCAGCGACTACAGACGACTTGTAGTAATCATGCAGTTTCGCCATAGTAGAACTCCAAATTACTTCTATTAGTTAGAAACGGTTTCGCCGTTAGACTTGAAGAAACGAACTTTTTTGCCGTCTTCAAAACGGAAACCGATACGGTCAGCTTTACCAGTAGCTGCGTTAAAGATAGCCACGTTAGAAACGTCGATAGCTGCTTCTTGCTCTACGATACCGCCTTGGATACCCATAGCTGGAACAGGTTTCTGATGTTTCTTAACTAGGTTGATACCTTCAACGATAACTTTACCAGTTGCTAGAACCTTAGTTACTTTACCTTTCTTGCCTTTGTCTTTACCAGCAAGAACGATTACTTCGTCATTACGACGGATTTTAGCTGCCATTTCTACGTGCTCCTTACAGAACTTCTGGAGCCAGTGAAACGATCTTCATGAACTTATCGCCACGAAGTTCGCGTGTCACAGGACCAAAGATACGTGTACCGATTGGTTGCTCAGTATTGTCGTTTAGCAATACGCAAGCATTTCGGTCGAAGCGAATGACAGAACCGTCAGGACGACGTACGCCTTTACGGGTGCGCACTACCACCGCCTTCAGAACATCACCTTTTTTAACTTTACCGCGAGGGATTGCTTCCTTCACAGTAACTTTGATGACGTCACCGATATGTGCATAACGGCGGTGAGAGCCACCCAGAACCTTAATACACATTACGCTGCGTGCGCCTGAGTTATCAGCTGCGTCCAGCATACTTTGCATTTGGATCATGTTAGTGCTCCGCTAAATATTAATAACTAGACCCATCACGGGTCGGGCTGCCTCTTTAAAAGGGACGCGAATTGTACCACCCTTTTTTGTGATTGGGTAGTCAAAAAATAAACGGCTCCAAAAATATTTTGGAGCCGCTTTAGTTTCATAGAATTAACGAGATTAAATCTTCGCCTTTTCTAGAACTTTTACCAAAGTCCAAGACTTAGTCTTAGACAGTGGACGACACTCTGCGATTTCAACTGTGTCGCCTAGGCCACACTCGTTGTTCTCGTCATGTGCGTGTACTTTAGTCGTACGTTTTACGTATTTACCGTAGATTGGGTGTTTTACGAAACGTTCGATAGCAACAGTGATAGACTTGTCCATCTTGTCGCTAACAACACGACCTTGTTGAGTACGTTTTACTTCGCTCATTATGCGCCTGCCTTCTCAGTCAAAACAGTTTTCACACGTGCGATATCACGGCGTACAGCTTTCAGAGTATGAGTTTGCTGTAGTTGACCAGTCGCAGCTTGCATGCGCAAGTTGAACTGTTCGCGTAGCAAATTCATTAGCTCAGCGTTAAGCTCTTCAACGCTTTTCTCGCGTAGATCTTGTGCTTTCATCACATCACCTGCTTAGTTACAAATGTAGTTTTGAAAGGCAGTTTACGTGCCGCAAGACGGAACGCTTCACGTGCCAATTCTTCAGGTACACCACCCATTTCGTACATAACCTTACCAGGTTGGATTTGGGCTACCCAGTACTCAACGTTACCTTTACCCTTACCTTGACGAACTTCAAGTGGTTTTTCTGTGATTGGTTTGTCTGGGAACACACGGATCCAGATTTTACCTTGACGCTTAACGTGACGTGTCATTGCACGACGTGCCGCTTCGATTTGACGAGCAGTTAGACGACCACGGCCAACAGCTTTAAGACCGAATTCGCCGAAGCTTACATCAGTACCTTTAGCTAGACCACGGTTACGACCAGTCTGAACCTTACGGAACTTAGTACGTTTAGGTTGTAGCATCTGTCGACTCCTTACTTACGGCCTTTACGCTGCTTCTTAGGCTTGTCGCCTTTAGGCTCTACAGCGTTAGCTGCTGGCATACCACCTAGGATTTCACCTTTGAAGATCCAAGTTTTAATGCCGATCACACCGTATTGAGTGTGAGCCGAAGAAGTTGCGTAATCAATGTCAGCACGTAGAGTGTGTAGAGGCACACGGCCTTCACGGTACCACTCTGAACGTGCGATTTCAGCGCCGCCTAGACGACCGCTTACTTCCACTTTGATACCTTTAGCGCCTAGGCGCATTGCGTTTTGTACTGCGCGCTTCATAGCACGACGGAACATAACACGACGCTCTAGCTGAGACGCGATGCTGTCACCAACAAGTTGCGCATCTAGTTCAGGCTTACGTACTTCAGCGATGTTAATTTGCGCTGGTACACCTGCAATTTTAGCTACAGCTGCGCGTAGCTTCTCAACGTCTTCACCTTTCTTACCGATAACAACGCCTGGACGAGCAGTGTGAATAGTCACACGGATGCTCTTAGCAGGACGCTCGATAACGATACGTGATAGAGACGCTTTTTTCAGTTCACTTGTAAGGAACTGACGTACCTTGAAGTCGCCGTCTAGGTTGTCAGCGAAATCTTTGGTGTTAGCAAACCATGTAGCATTCCAAGGCTTAACGATGCCTAGACGAATACCATTTGGATGTACTTTTTGACCCATTGCTTACTCTCCTAGTCTCTAGCGATCTGCTACAACAACAGTGATGTGGCTTGAACGCTTCAAGATACGATCCGCACGACCTTTAGCACGAGGCATAATACGCTTCATGGTTGGGCCTTCATCTACAAAGATTTTTGCGACATTCAGATCGTCAATATCTGCACCTTCGTTGTGCTCCGCGTTAGCGATAGCAGACTCTAGAACTTTCTTAACTAGTGCAGCAGCTTTTTTGTTGCTGAACGTTAGGATTTCTAGAGCTTGGTCAACAGATTTACCACGGATTAGATCCGCAACTAAGCGAGCTTTCTGAGGCGAAATGCGAGCAAAGTTATGTTTAGCAATTGCTTCCATTATCTACTCCTTAGCGCTTCTTAGCTTTCTTATCCGCAGCGTGACCGCGGTAAGTACGTGTTGGTGCGAATTCACCCAGTTTGTGACCGATCATTTCATCAGTTACAAATACTGGTACGTGCTGACGACCATTATGGACAGCGATGGTCAAACCGATCATCGTAGGGATGATCATTGAACGACGGGACCAAGTCTTAATAGGCTTTTTGTCTCCGCTTTCCACCGCTTTCTCTACCTTCTTCAGCAAGTGTAGGTCAATAAAAGGACCTTTCTTGAGAGAACGTGGCATGGCGATTCCTCTTTATATAGATTACTTGTTACGACGACGTACGATGTACTTGTCAGTGCGTTTGTTCTTACGAGTCTTGAAGCCTTTAGTAGGCATACCCCAAGGAGATACTGGGTGACGACCACCAGAAGTACGACCTTCACCACCACCATGTGGGTGGTCAATCGGGTTCATTACAACACCACGAACCGTTGGACGGATACCGCGATGACGTGATGCACCTGCTTTACCAAGTTCACGTAGCATGTGCTCAGAGTTACCAACTTCACCGATTGTTGCACGGCCTTCAGAAAGAACTTTGCGCATCTCGCCAGAACGTAGACGGATAGTTACGTACGCACCGTCGCGAGCAACGATTTGAGCGTAAGCACCAGCCGAACGAGCTAGCTGACCACCTTTACCAGGCTTAAGTTCAACGTTATGTACTGTTGAACCTACTGGGATATTACGCATTGGTAGAGTGTTACCAGCTTTGATTGGTGCATCAACACCAGACTGAATAACATCACCAGCTACAACACCTTTAGGTGCTAGGATGTAGCGACGCTCACCGTCTTTGTAAAGAACTAGAGCAATGTTTGCGCTACGGTTTGGATCGTATTCAAGACGCTCAACTGTCGCTGGAATACCATCTTTAGTACGTTTGAAGTCAACTACACGGTAGTGGTGCTTGTGACCACCGCCGATGTGACGTACTGTGATACGACCCTTGTTGTTACGACCACCGTTCTTAGAGTTTTTCTCTAGAAGAGGTGCGTATGGCTTGCCCTTGTGTAGGTCAGCGTTAACAACTTTAACAACGTGACGACGACCAGGGGAAGTCGGCTTACATTTAACAATAGCCATTTTTAACTACTCCTGTTATTCCGCGCCGCCAACGAAGTCAAGATCTTGACCTTCTTTCAAAGTAACGTACGCTTTCTTAACGTCGCTGCGGCGACCTTGGCGTAGACCTTGACGTTTGGTCTTACCCTTAGTGATAAGAGTATTTACAGACTTAACTTCAACTTCAAATAGCTTTTCTACAGCTGCTTTGATCTCTTTTTTAGTCGCATCTTTAGCTACTTTGAAAACGATAGTGTTCGCTTTCTCAGCTGCCATAGTTGCTTTTTCAGAGATGTGCGGTGCACGTAGAACTTTTAGGATACGCTCTTCAGTGATCATGCTAGCATTTCCTCTACTTGCTTAACTGCTTCTGCAGTCATTACAACTTTGTCAAACGCGATTAGAGATACTGGATCGATACCAGCAACATCACGTGCGTCAACTTTGTATAGGTTACGAGCAGCTAGGAATAGATTCTCATCTACTTCGCTAGTCACGATTAGAGCGTCAGTTAGCTCAAGCTCTTTAAGCTTAGCAACTAGCTCTTTAGTCTTTGGTGCTTCAACTGAGAAGTTATCAACAACGATTAGACGCTCTTGACGAACAAGCTCAGAAAGAATGCTCTTCATAGCACCACGGTACATTTTTTTGTTTACTTTTTGGCTGTGATCTTGTGGTTTCGCAGCAAAAGTAACACCACCTGTACGCCAGATTGGGCTACGGATTGTACCAGCACGCGCACGGCCAGTACCTTTTTGACGCCATGGCTTAGCGCCACCGCCAGAAACTTCTGAACGTGTTTTTTGAGCACGAGTACCTTGACGAGCACCTGCTGCGTACGCAACAACTACTTGGTGTACAAGAGCTTCGTTAAACTCACGTCCGAAAGTAGTTTCGGAAACAGTTAGTGCATCGGCACCTTTAACCATTAGTTCCATTACTTACTCCTGAGACGTTATGCTTTAACAGCTGGTTTAACGATCACGTTGCCGCCAGTTGCGCCTGGGACTGCACCTTTAATAAGAAGCAGGTTGCGCTCAGCGTCAACACGTACGATCTCTAGGTTTTGAGTCGTTACACGCTCAGCACCCATGTGACCTGCCATTTTCTTGCCTTTAAATACGCGACCTGGAGTCTGACATTGACCGATAGAACCAGGAGCACGGTGAGACAATGAGTTACCGTGAGTCATATCTTGAGTACGGAAGTTCCAACGCTTAACAGCGCCTTGGAAACCTTTACCCTTAGATGTACCAGTAACGTCTACTTTCTTAGTTTCGTTGAATAGTTCAACAGTTAGTTCTGAACCAACTTCGAACTCTTCGCCGTTTTCTAAACGGAATTCCCAAAGACCGCGACCAGCTTCAACGCCAGCTTTAGCAAAGTGACCTGCTTCAGCTTTGTTTACGCGGTTAGCTTTCTTAGAACCAGCTGTAACCTGGATTGCTGCGTAGCCGTCAGTTTCAAGAGTTTTCACTTGAGAAACACGGTTAGCTTCAACCTCAACAACTGTTACTGGGATAGAAACGCCTTCTTCAGTAAATACGCGGGTCATGCCCACTTTACGACCGATTAGACCAATCATACTTCTAATCTCCCTTAACCTAGGCTAATTTGAACGTCAACGCCCGCAGCAAGGTCTAGACGCATTAGAGCATCAACAGTCTTGTCTGTTGGCTCAACGATGTCGATTAGACGCTTGTGAGTACGGATTTCGTACTGGTCACGTGCTTTCTTGTTAACGTGTGGAGAGATAAGAACTGTGAAACGCTCTTTACGAGTTGGCAGTGGGATTGGACCACGAACCTGTGCGCCAGTGCGCTTAGCTGTTTCAACGATTTCCGCTGTAGAAGCATCGATTAGTTTGTAATCGAAAGCTTTTAGGCGGATACGGATACGTTGGTTCTGCATGAGACAGAGCTCCAAATTTAATAAATTACACAAACAATATCGCCACTCAAACTCGTCAAGACGAGAGAATGCCGATTGATTTATGTGAAACCGTAGCATCCAAGATTAGGACGCATTGTCAGTTAATTTTCGATTAACTATCCCTATATGCCAAAGTCACCTTTGAGGATAGTTTTTCCGAAGAAAAGATAGCTAATTGTATTAACCGCGAACATAAGCTGAGTATACATTACCTCGCAAATCCTTAGATTTGCTCGCTCCTCACTGCTCATTGGTTCACAACTGGCTTAACCAGTGCGCTGCATTATACAGATCACACTTTAGGTTGCAAGCGCTGAGTGAAAAATAATCGGGAATATTCCAAACCCCATACATTCCTCTTCGCTTGGTAGCCATTAAAACAAAAAGGACGCCGAAGCGTCCTTTTCTAAACTGTAATCGTAATAGCGGCTGCTATTATTTCTTACCGCTTGATAGTGCACCGAAACGCTTGTTGAAGCGATCAACACGGCCGCCTGTATCAACGATACGTTGCTTACCAGTGTAGAATGGGTGACACTTGTCACATACGTCTAGGTGGATAGACTCTTTACCTAGAGTAGAGTTGAACTCAAAAGAGTTGCCGCAAGAACAAGTAGCTTTTACTGCTTTGTATTCTGGGTGGATACCAGCTTTCATGGGATAACCTCAATAGTAGGCCGTGTCGCTATACGAATCTAAGCCGCACACCACACGCAATTAATAATAAAATGGGATACCGCATCAACTAATTGCCGAAGCCATATCTCAAGGCGCGATATAGTAAAGAATCACATTGCTCGGATCAACACATTTGGCAACTTTTTCGCCACTTTTTTAGCCAGACTAATCATAGAGGCACGATTCACGCTGAATCACATAGCTTTACTCGAATTTCCATACCGATTTTAATAGACTCTCATTTCCTTTCCCTCTTTTTAATAGCTAAGAATTTATGCGTCCAACCATTGCTAGAGTGGCATTACCCGTTCCGCTCGACAAACAATTTGATTACGCCATTCCGGGGCACCTGTTTCCGATCATTGGTGGACGCGTTTCCGTGCCTTTTGGACGCCAAACCTTAGTCGGCATCGTCACCGCAATGGTTAATCACTCGGACTTTCCCAAAGATCAACTCAAGCCAATCAAAGCAGTTCTTGATTCTCAGCCGTTATGGTCTGAAAAGCTTTATTCGTTGCTGACTTGGTGCAGCCAGTTCTACCAATACCCACTTGGAGATACGCTACACAATGCGATGCCAGCAGCTCTACGTAAAGGAAAGCCTGCAGATTTTGCGACGCTACAAGAGTGGCAAATTACCGAATCCGGTAAAGACAAGCTGATGCAAGGGCTTGATCGTCGAGCGGTCAAACAACAGAAGGTCTTGCAAATGCTTATAAACGGCGCTTTGCCTCACCAGGAATTTGTCGACCAAGAGATCGCCTCAACAGTACTAAAGTCTTTAGAAGATAAAGGCTGGATTGAACGTATCGAGAAGAAGCCTGCAATCACCCAGTGGGGACAGCACGTTGAATGCGACGTCGAGAAGCCAAAGCTCAACCACGAACAAGCGCTGGCTATTGCGAGTGTAAATAGCCAAACAGGTTTTGCTTGCTATTTATTAGAGGGAGTAACTGGCTCTGGTAAAACAGAAGTTTACTTAAACCTTATCAAACCAGTTTTAGAGCAAGGGAAACAAGCATTAGTTTTAGTACCTGAGATCGGTCTAACGCCCCAAACCATCAACCGCTTTAAACACCGTTTTAATGTACCAGTTGACGTCATCCACTCCGGGTTAAACGAGACGGAGCGTCTGAATGCGTGGCTTTCTGCACGCGACAAAGCGGCCGGAATCATTATCGGCACACGCTCTGCCCTACTCGCGCCTTTTGCTGATCTCGGGATTATCATTGTGGACGAGGAACATGACACCTCTTACAAACAGCAAGATAGCTTGCGTTATCATGCACGCGATGTTGCTGTAATGCGCGCTCATAAAGAACAAGTTCCGATTGTTCTAGGCTCAGCCACACCTGCACTGGAGACATTGCACAATGCCTTGTCAGGCAAGTATCACCATTTAACACTAACCCAACGAGCTGGCTCTGCCGTACCAACCACCAATAAAGTGTTAGATGTAAAAGGTCAGTATTTAGAAAGTGGCTTATCTGCCCAACTGATTGCCGAGATGCGCAAGCATTTAAAAGCTGGCAATCAAGTAATGTTGTTTCTTAACCGCCGAGGCTTTTCGCCCGCTTTGATGTGCCATGAATGCGGTTGGATTGCAGAATGTAAACGCTGTGATGCGTACTACACGTTCCACCATTACAGCAACGAAATACGCTGCCATCACTGCGGCTCACAACAACCGGTAATTCATCAGTGTCAGGGGTGTGGTTCAACTCAATTGGTTACCGTCGGCGTAGGAACGGAACAACTCGAACAACAATTGGCTCAGTTATTTCCAGAATACAACGCCATTCGCATCGACAGAGACAGCACACGTCGCAAAGGTAGTTTGGAAGATGCCCTTGAATCGATTCGTAAAGGTGAACATCAAATTCTGATTGGCACCCAAATGCTGGCTAAGGGGCACCATTTTCCAAATGTAACGCTCGTTGCTCTTTTGGATGTTGATGGCTCTCTCTATAGTAGTGACTTCCGCGCTTCCGAGCGACTAGCGCAGTTGTTTATTCAAGTCGCAGGTCGTGCCGGCCGCGCAAGTAAACCTGGCGAGGTTATCCTACAAACCCACCATCCTGAGCACAGCTTGCTGCAGGCCCTACTTCAAAAAGACTATCGCCACTTTGCTATGACTGCTCTGGAAGAACGCAAACTGGCTCAGCTTCCGCCTTATAGTTTCTTGACTCTGTTTAAAGCAGAGGCGAACCAAAGTGAGGTAGTTGAAGACTTCCTGCGTCAGGTTCGCTTTACGTTAGAGTCACACCCTCTGTTCGATGATTCCTGCATGGTGTTAGGCCCTACTCCTTCACCTTTGGCCAAGCGGGCTGGTAAATACCGTTGGCAACTATTACTGCAAACTCAGCATCGTTCATTGATGCAAAAGTTATTAACCAGTGCCAAACCTGCTATTGAGTTGTTGCCAAATGCTAAGAAAGTACGCTGGAATTTAGACATAGAACCACAAGATCTCAGCTAGCAAACGTTTAACTATGTAATGAATTACCATTTAATGTGACCAGAATCACACCAAGATTACAATTTTTGTTAAACAGACCGTAACTTTCACTTTAGAAATGAATAGACTATCCAAATTAGAAAAGTCTAAAGTGACTTGTTTGCACAGGCTTAGATTAAAACAATGACTATTCCCACAAATTGATATCGCGGTGAAGAATCCATTTTCCCACTCGTTAACACGAACTGAGCGAAGAGCAAACACAGCTCTAACTCGGTTTGATTACTCTGATTTCAAACCGGAATAACGTCATCTTGGCAAAAAATAAATGAGAGGTTAAAAACTATGGCGACAATGAAGGATGTTGCCCAGCTTGCGGGAGTGTCTACGGCTACGGTATCTCGAGCCTTAATGAATCCAGAGAAAGTCTCTTCTTCTACAAGAAAGAGAGTAGAAGATGCCGTACTTGAAGCGGGTTATTCTCCAAACTCATTAGCGCGTAACTTACGTAGAAACGAATCAAAAACCATTGTTACTATCGTTCCCGACATCTGTGATCCTTATTTTTCTGAAATTATTCGCGGTATTGAAGATGCAGCCATGGAACATGGCTATCTAGTCCTACTGGGCGATAGCGGACAACAGAAGAAACGCGAAAGCTCTTTCGTTAACCTCGTATTTACTAAGCAGGCAGATGGAATGCTACTGCTTGGTACAGATCTACCATTCGATGTCAGTAAGCCAGAGCAAAAGAACTTACCTCCGATGGTAATGGCGTGTGAATTTGCGCCAGAGCTCGAGCTTCCGACAGTACATATTGATAACCTGACCTCAGCATTTGAAGCAGTGAATTACCTGACTCAATTAGGTCATAAACGCATTGCTCAAATCTCTGGACCTGATACAGCAATATTGTGTCAGTTCCGCCAACAAGGCTACCAACAAGCCCTGCGCCGTGCCGGCATCAATAAAGATCCACAATATAGTGTCATTACTGAGTTCTCTTTTGATGGCGGAGCAAAAGCCGTTCGTAAACTGCTCGAATTGCCAGAACCACCAACGGCTATTTTCTGTCACTGTGACACAATGGCCATCGGCGCAATTCAAGAAGCAAAAAAGCTTGGCTTACGAGTACCGCAAGATCTCTCTGTTGTGGGCTTTGATGACATTAACTTCGCTCAGTACTGCGATCCACCGTTGACCACCATCTCTCAACCTCGCTATGAGATTGGTCGACAAGCGATGCTAATGATGCTCGAGATGTTAAAAGGCCACGACGTGCATTCAGGCTCGCGTCTGCTTGAAACTAATCTCGTCATTCGTGGAAGTGCAGCGCCACCACAGCGCCCTTAACCTAAAGATTAGGTATTCATCCCCAAAGCGGTGCTAAGGCGCCGCTTTTTTATTTACCCCTCCTGCTTTTTGTGTATCCCTGAATAAATGTAAGCGAGAACGGAAACACACTCCTACACTCGGGCGTTGTCGCGCTTTAGCTATCAAGATTCTATCAATAGGGTGTTTTCTCAACTCGTTCTGGATTAACATATTTGCAAGAATCCTTGATGACCAGAAATAACCGTGGCAAATAGAGATTATGTAAGACGGGGGCGAGGCACCCCAAAAAAGTCGACAAAAAAACAGCCGCCGAGAAGAAAAAAACCTTGGCGCAGTGGCCTGCTCGCTATCTTGCTCGTGGGCGGTTTTGGCTATGGTCTTTACCTTTTGAGTAGCGACCCAGAACCTAAACAACCAGTCGTGAAGCAGCCAACAACCACTGTCAGCAAACCAAAGCCGAAAAAAGACTTGCCGCCACCACCAGAAGAAAAATGGGAATATGTTGAGTCACTACCGAAACGTGAAGTTGAGGTTGTGGCCAAAGAAATTGAAGTTTCTAAAATTCCTTACATAATGCAGTGTGGCGCGTACAAAACTCAGGCACAAGCGGAAGAGCGCAAGCTTGCAATCGCGTTCCAAGGGATGTCGAGCAAGATTCGTAAGAAAGAAGGCAGTTCATGGTATCGCGTGGTGCTAGGTCCGTATAAGTTCAAACGTGATGCAGAACGTGACCGTCATAAACTGCAACGCGCGAAAATCGAGCCGTGCGCGATTTGGAAAGAAAATCTTTAAACTCAGGCCCTAGGAGCTAAGATCCTAGGGCCTTTCTTTTTGCCCCCTTGAATCCCCATTTCTCCTCCCCCATATACTGAATTAAATCCAAAGAGAAATAATCAAGAGGTCGACTGTGACTACCATTGTATCTGTACGTCGAAATAATAAAGTCGTCATCGCGGGTGATGGCCAAGTATCTCTAGGCAATACCGTAATGAAAGGTAATGCGCGCAAAGTTCGCCGCCTATACAACAACCAAGTACTAGCGGGCTTTGCCGGCGGTACTGCGGATGCCTTCACCCTTTTTGAGCGCTTCGAAAGCAAACTGCAAATGCACCAAGGTCACCTAACCAAAGCGGCAGTTGAGCTAGCCAAAGACTGGCGTAGCGATCGTGCTTTGCGCAAGCTCGAAGCCTTACTTGCCGTTGCCGACGAAACCGCATCGTTAATCATTACCGGTAATGGTGATGTCGTACAGCCAGAACATGACCTGATTGCGATTGGCTCTGGTGGTGCTTACGCACAAGCTGCCGCAACCGCCCTACTAGAAAACACAGATCTAGATGCTCGTGAGATCGCGGAAAAAGCTCTCAATATCGCGGGTGATATTTGTGTCTTCACTAACCATCACCACACGGTAGAAGAGCTAGACTCAACAGTAGAGCCTGAAAAACCAACCGCGTAATCGTAACGAAGTAAGGAAAGAATATGTCTGAAATGACGCCTCGCGAAATCGTTCATGAATTGAACCGCCACATTATCGGTCAAGAAAAAGCCAAACGTTCGGTTGCGATTGCACTGCGTAACCGCTGGCGCCGCATGCAGCTTGAAGAAAGCTTGCGTGCCGAAGTGACGCCAAAAAACATCTTGATGATTGGCCCTACTGGTGTTGGTAAGACTGAAATCGCACGACGCCTAGCAAAACTGGCAAATGCCCCTTTCATCAAAGTTGAAGCGACAAAATTCACCGAAGTGGGTTACGTTGGTAAAGAAGTTGAAACCATCATCCGTGACCTAACAGATGTCGCTGTGAAAATGACGCATCAACAAGCGATGGAAAAAGTGAAATTCCGCGCAGAAGAGCAAGCGGAAGAACGCATTCTTGATGCGCTACTGCCACCAGCACGTGATAGCTGGGGTCAAGCAGAGCAAACGGAAGAGTCTTCTCACACTCGCCAGATCTTCCGTAAGAAACTGCGTGAAGGCCAACTAGACGATAAAGAAATTGAAATCGACGTAGCCGCACCACAAATGGGCGTAGAGATCATGGCGCCTCCTGGTATGGAAGAGATGACTAACCAGCTGCAAGGCATGTTCCAAAACCTAGCAGGCGACACTAAGAAAAAACGTAAGCTGAAAATCAAAGACGCAATGAAAGCGTTAGCGGAAGAAGAAGCGGCGAAACTGGTAAACCAAGAAGAGCTAAAAGAAGCAGCGATTTTCAACGTTGAAAACAACGGCATCGTATTTATCGATGAGATCGACAAGATCTGTAAACGCGGCGAGAGCTCAGGCCCAGACGTTTCACGCGAAGGTGTTCAGCGCGACCTACTTCCATTGATTGAAGGCAGCACGGTATCAACCAAGCACGGCATGGTAAAAACAGACCACATTCTGTTTGTTGCATCTGGTGCATTCCAAGTGGCAAAACCATCTGACTTGATCCCAGAATTGCAAGGTCGTCTACCAATTCGTGTTGAGCTAGAAGCACTAAGCAGCAACGACTTCAAACGCATTCTGACAGAACCAAAAGCCTCTCTAACAGAGCAGTACGTTGCGTTGATGAAAACGGAAGATGTGGACATCGAATTCACAGAAGACGGCATCACGCAAATCGCGGAAGCGGCATGGACGGTCAACGAAAGCACAGAAAACATCGGTGCTCGTCGCTTACACACCGTTATGGAACGCTTAATGGATGAAATCTCTTACGACGCAGCGGAGCAATCTGGCGCTAAATTCGTTATTGATTCCGCTTACGTGAAAGCGCGCCTAGGCGACACAATTGAAGATGAAGATCTAAGCCGCTTTATTCTTTAATCGCAATCTATTTTACCAAAGCCCAGAACCTTGTTTCTGGGCTTTTTGTTTAGAATGGAGGTGACTTTGACAACATCTAAATCAAAAGATCTCGTCATTCTAGCGAGCTCAAGCGAGACTAAGAATCTGCTAACAGAAGACGCCTATTCTTTCCAACTCACCTTCACCACCGCACAACCGGGACGATAGGTTCTGAATCACCTCGTTTCTCGCTGTTCAGAATGACGGTGACTTAGATAACATCTAAATCAAAAGATCTCGTCATTCTAGCGAGCTCCAGCGAGACTAAGAATCTGCTAACAGCAGACGCCTATTCTTCCTCGCTCACCTTAATCACCGCACAATCGGATGATCGATTCTGAATCACATTCGTTCCTCGCTGTTCAGAATGACGGTGACTTAGACAACACCCAAATCAAGGATCTCGTCATTCTAAGAGCTCAAGCGAGACTAAGAATCTGCTAACAGCAGACGCCTATTCTTTCCAACTCACCTTAACCACGGCACTATTGGGACGATAGATTCTGAATCACCTCGTTCCTCGCTGTTCAGAATGACGGTGACTTAGACAACATCTAAATCAAAAGAGCTCGTCATTCTAGCGAGCTTAAGCGAGACTAAGAATCTGCTAACAGCAAACGCCTTTCTTTCCCCACTCGCCTTCACCACCGCACAATCGGATGATAGATTCTGAATCACCTCGTTCCTCGTTGCTCAGAATGACGGTGACTTTGACAACATCTAAATCAAAAGACCTGGTCATTCTAGCGAGCTCAAGCGAGACTAAGAATCTGGTAACAGCAGACGCCTATTCTTTCCCACTCCCCTTCACCACCGCACAATCGGATGATCGATTCTGAATCACACTCGTTGTTCAGAATGGCGGTGACTTTGACAACACCTAAATCAAAAAGATCTCGTCATTCTAGCGAGACTAAGAATCTGCTAACAGCAAACGCCTTTCTTTCCTCACTCGCCTTCACCACCGCACAACCGGACGATAGATTCTGAATCGCCCTTTGACTTCTAGTTGAGTTGTTTTAGGTCAATAGCGTATCTGCCTCTTTGTGCTTATACTGGGCACATTGGTTACTAGCACGAAATTTCCATGAAACAATCTTTACAGATCTGGCTTGAAGCCGCTCGCCCAAAAACACTACCTCTGGCATTAGTCTCTATCTTAACGGGTAGTGTACTCGCCTACTCGGCGGGTCATTTTTCACCGACAATTGCCATCATGGCTTTCGTAACCGCGACGTTGCTGCAAATTCTATCCAATCTTGCGAACGACTACGGCGATGCCGTTCAAGGTACAGATAACGACAAACGCCTTGGCCCATTACGAGCGATGCAGTCTGGCGCGGTAAGTGCTAAACAGATGAAACAAGCGATTATCTTTAACATCGTTCTGACCGCAATCTCAGGCTTGGTGTTAGTTTTCTATTCACTAAGTTCACTGGAAAGCATTGTTACTTTTATCGGGCTGGGAATTTTGGCCATTCTCGCAGCCATTGCTTATACCATGGGTAGCAAACCATACGGTTACGTGGGGCTTGGCGATATATCAGTGTTCTTGTTTTTTGGTTTACTCGGCGTATCCGGTACCTACTTCTTGCATACCGGTCACGTAGACACCACGCTATTCTTACCTGCTTTAGGCTGCGGTTTACTCGCCGTTGCAGTACTCAACATCAACAATATGCGTGATATAGAGAACGACCGAGAGTGTGGTAAACGCACGGTGGCGGTACGCTTAGGTCAACGTAAAGCCAAGCAGTACCACTTTATCTTACTTGGCGGAGCTATCCTTGCCTTTGCGGCTTACTTGTTAATTCAAGACAAACCCGTTTGGATTAGCTTGCCATTTTTACTTAGTATTTATTTCGTGGCCGATCATGGTAAAGCAGTTTGGCATACACAAAAGCCCGCTCAGATAGCACCAATGATGCCAGTCATCGTGAAATGCTCTCTAGTCACCAACGTTTTGTTTGCAACAATTGTGGTAGCTCAAACTCTAGTAAGTTAAAAAAGGATTGTCATTGCATTGACTTAATGCCTAGATATACTCAAAGACAACCAATTTCTGTTTAGAAAGGTACGCTATGGAATACAATACCTCAGCACTCTGTGATATCTACCTCGATCAGGTAGATGTGGTTGAACCAATGTTCAGTAACTTTGGCGGTCGCGCTTCATTTGCCGGGCAAATCACCACCATCAAGTGTTTTGAAGATAATTCGTTGATCCGCGAGACATTAGAGCAAGATGGACTTGGTCGCGTTTTGTTAATTGACGGTGGCGGTTCCCTACGTAAAGCCCTTATCGATGCAGAAATCGCAACCATTGCGGAAGAAAACGAGTGGGAAGGCATTGTCGTTTACGGCTGTGTTCGTGAAGTAGATGAACTTGAAGATATGAACTTAGGCATTCAAGCCCTCGCCTCTATTCCTGTTGGAGCGACCAGCCAGGGTATTGGCGAATTAGATGTACCAGTCAACTTTGGCGGCGTCAGCTTCTTACCTGAAGATTATATTTATGCTGATAGCACCGGAATTATCCTGTCGCCTGAACCATTGAATATTGATTTAGAGTTGGATGAAGAAGCATAACGAGTCTTAGGCGCCTAAGTTATAGGACCTTCTCTTGGCTATCAGAATCGAGCTTGTCCTAACGATTTTCAACTTGCCCAAAACACAAACACCCGCTTAACGCGGGTGTTTTTAATTTGGAATGAAGAAGCTGAATTATTCCACTTCGTCCATTTTGCCAAGTAGTGCACGAATGCGCTCTTGCCATTGTGCGTGCTCTTGCTGTGCTTGTTGTGCTTTTTGCTCTAGCTCTTCACGTTGAGAGCGAAGCTCGTTCGCTTCTTCCGCAAGTTTAGCTTTATCTTCTTTCAGCTCTTCGACTTCCATCTGAAGAAGAGTGATTGTGTCAACTGCAGTTTGAATTTTAGATTCTAGTTGTTCTAGTACTTCAAAAGACATCTTGGCCTACCTATGTTATTCCGTTGGGACGATGTGCGAGATTGATGCACACCTAACCTATATAAGGTTCATTCTACTCAGCGTCGCGATGAGAAACACTCACTATATTCGATATTTTGCATCATTCGGTCAAAAAATCAGCGCAATCTCACTAAACGCTGACTTTTCTTGTCGCCGAAGCATTTTTGAGCAAGGATTTTGCGTCCCGCTACGCTGAAAATCGCCCTAAGTATTGATCAAATTCAAGTTAGATAAAGTAAAAGCCTCGCAAAAAGGCAAACGTTTACTCGACCTTGTGATAGAATCGCCGCGCAAATTCTTCTTCCCTCTTGCTTACTTGGAGACATCATGAAACGCGATTTAGCAATGGCATTTTCCCGTGTGACTGAAGGTGCAGCCCTGGCTGGTTACAAATGGCTTGGCCGTGGCGATAAAAACGCAGCCGATGGCGCAGCTGTTGAAGTTATGCGCACGCTACTGAACAAAACAGATATCAGTGGTGAAATTGTCATTGGTGA
>NZ_JAWOVM010000063.1:0-25934 GCF_033339895.1 Vibrio sp. 1751 | reverse complement strand
GAATTGAAACTAATCGAGCCACTTCGCGGTCTACGAATGGTGCACTATATGGCATGGCTAGCAAAACGTTGGCATGACCCTGCATTTCCTCTCGCTTTTCCATGGTTTAATGAGCCAAAATACTGGGAAGGTCAGGTCCTTGCATTTAAAGAGCAGATCGCCGCTTTAGAAGAAGCACCGCTGTCTTTAATGCCTCAGTGGTAAGTCAGGCCAAAAATTCAAAAATGGAGATATTTCGATGAAAAAACTGTTCGCACTGTTTTCTATGCTGATGTTAAGCCTGTCGGCACATGCAGCGCAATTCAAAGAAGGTGAACATTACAAAGTATTGGATCTTGAGGCATCAAAAAAACCTCTTGTGACGGAGTTTTTCTCTTTCTACTGCCCGCACTGTAATAGCTTTGAACCGGTTATCCAGCAACTGAAAAAGCAGTTACCAGAAGGTACTAAGCTATTAAAAAACCACGTTTCTTTCATGGGTGGCAACATGGGCCCATCAATGAGCAAAGCCTACGCAACGATGGTTGCATTAAAAGTGGAAGACAAAATGGTGCCAGTGATGTTTAACCGCATCCACAATCTAAAGAAAGCACCACGTAATGATGAAGAACTTCGTCAAATCTTCCTTGATGAAGGTGTAGATGCGAAAAAATTCGATTCTGCATTCAAAGGCTTCGCGGTTGATTCAATGGTTCGCCGTATGGACAAGCAATTTGAAAACAGCGGTCTAACCGGCGTTCCTGCGGTTATCGTTAACAACAAATACCTAGTTCAAGCACAAAGCATCAAAACGATGGATGAGTACTTCTCTCTGGTGAACTACTTGCTGACACTAAAATAAGCACATCGATATCAATCAAAAGGGGAGCACGTCGCTCCCCTTTTGTTTACTTGTAAATCTCTTGTAGTAACCGATCTTTTTCTTGCCACACATCACTCAGCCATTGTTGAAATTGCCGCTTATAGGGCTTATCGTTGAAGTAATCACCAAGCACTCTTTCATCAACGGGTAACACATTTACACGCACAACCACCTTGCTCATGCGGCCCATCAATAAATCCTTGAACGGTTTATGCGTATTTTCTGGGTACGCCAACGTAACGTCGATAATGCTCTCGAACTGTTCCCCCATCGCCGCTAACGTGTACGCAATCCCGCCCGATTTTGGTTGCAGCAAATATTGATAGTTTGCTTTACTCTTACGCTGCTTTTCTTCGGTAAATCGGGTTCCTTCGACATAGTTAACCACTGTGGTTGGAGTGTGTTTGAATTTAGCGCACGAGCGACGTGTCGTTTCTAAATCTTGACCTCGCTTATGAGGATTGCGGATCAGATACTCTCGCGAATAGCGACGCATAAATGGCATGTCGAGCGCCCAACACGCCATCCCGATGAAAGGCACATACAGCAGTTGTTGCTTGAGGAAAAACTTCGGCATGGGAATACGGTCTTTAAACACGCAGCAAAGCACAACAATATCTGTCCAACTGAGATGATTACTGATCAGCAGATACCACCCGTCTTTTTTAAGCGCTTCACCGCCCTGAACATCCCACTCAACACGGTTAGATACCGCCAGAATGCACGCATTAACGGTAGCCCATAACCACATCACCTTATTGGCACAAACGGTCGCTATCGCTTTTAGCTTTACGCCAGGAAGCAATATTTTAAATACAGCGATAACACAAATTGCGAGTGAACAAACCGCAGAATTGAGAATCACAAAAGAAGCGTTAAAAAAAAATAACAAATATGCCAACATGATAGTCAAACAACAGTGATAATGTGTGAAGAATAAAACAGCGTGTAATTATACTGCGCCTTTGCCACATTGGAACATGCGTGGAAATGGTCAGATTTGTTACCGCAACCAATATGTGCACCACTCATTCGACAACAAGGAGATAACGAATGAAACCAAGGCTACTTCTCTTGCCTTTGGCCTTTGTCGTCAGTTCTGCTCAGGCTCAACTCGCTGAAACCGCAGGTTTTGGCGGTGAAATTTCGCTGAATGCCGGATTCATATCATCAGAATCCAATTTCAATACAGAAAATAGTAACACCATCGATTCTCTCGATAAGCGTGCCGATAGTGACAGTTCTGTTATAGCTGCACCGCTAGGGAGTGTGACATACACCTTTGGTAGCCGACTCAACCACCAAGTTTACGCCGGTACCACACGCTCAGATGTCGCGGTAGGTACACTCGCTTTTCAGTTGGGCTATCAACACGAGCTACAATCTGGCACCGTGCTCGATGTTTCCTATCTGCCGACGGTACTCAAAGGCGAAACTTGGCGCAACCCTTATCAAGTAGGAACCGCACGTAAAGAGACGGATGTTGACGGCAATGCATATCGCTTTCAGATCAAAGGGTTAATTGATAAGAACTTCAACCTTGATCTTGCTTATGCTGATAAAGACATCGAGCAGGAGGAAGTGACAGACCGCTCACTTGCTCGCGATGCTAAACTTTACTATGTCAAAGGCGACTATCGCATTCCACTCAACCAAACGTCTATGTTGCAACCCGCTTTCACCTACATCAATCAAGATGCCGACGGTAAGGCGGAGTCATTTGATTCGTACGGGTTTGACATCAGCTGGTTTAAATTTATCAATCGCCATCGATTGGCTCTCACCGCGGGTTACGCATGGAAAGACTATCAAGCCGCTAGCCAAACTTTTGCTAAAACACGAAATGACGACACCATCAGCCTATTTGCGGCCTACGAATATCAAAACGTATTTGACTGGCAAGACTGGTCGTTCATTTCTTTAGCCGGCTATAGCCAAACTGACTCGAATATCACGTTTTATGAGGAGAAAGAGTACCTATTGTCGCTTGGTCTCAACTACACCTTCTAACGTCCTTCATCGCAACAAGGCGCTCACAACTCTTGTTGCGATGACATTTTGCATGTCTCTATACCGCTTGCGCCGTAAGCTGTTTCAGTAAACGGTCCATCGCTCGATACCCAAGCGCCTCGGCCAAGTGCGTTCGTTTAATTTGCTCCGCCCCATCCAGATCGGCGATTGTTCGCGCCACTTTGATAATACGATGATATGCACGAATCGAGAGCCCTAAACGGTGCAAAGCGGTTTCAAGAAACTCAGCATCACTCTTGTGCAAGGGACAAAACGCCTCAATTTCTCGACTACCTAGCAGTGCATTGACCTTACCACTGCGGTTTAGCATATTGTTACGCGCATGGCTCACACGCGCTTTTACGATAGCAGTCGGCTCACCGCGATCACCACCTTCTGCTAATGTCCCTTTGGGCAAAGCTGGGATTTCTAAAGACATATCAAAGCGATCTAACAGTGGTCCAGATAATCGACCAAGGTAGCGCAAAATAGCTTGTGGATTGGTGCGCGCTTGATTGCCTTCGTAATATCCTGTCGGGCTTGGGTTCAATGCTCCAACTAATTGGAAACGAGCCGGAAAGCGTGTTTTACCTTGCGCTCGAGAGATAATGATCTCGCCAGATTCGAGCGGTTCGCGTAACGAGTCCAGAACTTTACGATCAAATTCGGGCATTTCATCGAGAAACAATAACCCGTTGTGGGCTAAAGAGATCTCCCCTGGTCTGGGTACCGAACCACCGCCGACTAATGCCGCCATTGAACTTGAATGATGCGGAGAACGAAACGGACGCGACTTCCAGTTATGCTCATTAATTTCACTCTGAGTCAACGATGCCACCGAAGCGGTTTCCATTGCTTCTTCGTCACTCATTTCCGGTAATAAGTCACACAAACGCGAAGCCAACATCGTTTTTCCAGTACCTGGCGGGCCAAGGAAAAGTAAGTTGTGGTTTCCAGCGGCAGCAATCTCCAGTGCTCGCTTACCTTGTTGTTGGCCAATAATATCTTGTAAGTCTCGACCATGTTTTTCGATCGTTTTTCGCTTAGGCGTTTGAAAAAGATTCAGTCGATGTTGACCACAAAGCTCGGCACATACTTCCAGTAATGATTGGGCCGATTTATGTTGTTCCTTCCCCACTAGCGCCGCCTGATCGCCATTCACATGTGGGACGACCAAATGACGTTGAATCTTACTGGCTTCCAGCGCAGCAGGCAGCACACCTTTTACAGGTCTTAGACCACCAGATAGTGCTAACTCACCAACAAATTCGTAGTTTTTGAGCTTATCTGTCGCGATTTGCTCCGAAGCGGCCAAAATTCCCAATGCAATAGGAAGATCAAAACGCCCTCCCTCCTTGGGTAGATCTGCCGGAGCCAAGTTCACGGTGATCCGCTTAGCAGGAAATTGAAAGTTAGAATTAATGATCGCACTGCGTACGCGATCTTTGGACTCTTTTACCGTTGTCTCTGGCAAGCCTACTAAGGTAAACCCTGGCATGCCGTTGCTGATATGAACTTCTACACTAACCGATGGCGCTTGCACCCCGACGCTTGCTCGACTATGAATGATTGCCAGCCCCATACGTTCCTCAATTTTTTTGAACACTCTGTAAACAAATGTTTTATCTAGTTGGTTATGTTATATACCGCGTCCCAATTGAGAGTTAATGTGAAAAAAGAATGACTTTTTGCTTGTCATGCAGCGGAATTGTGTGATACCACTAATGACGCAAACAATTTCGTAGAACATTACACAACATTTTTTAACGAAAAAAGAACGACAGACAGATGAACCTTTTCGCTCATATCAACGCACTGCTAGCCCTGATTATCGTGGTCATTATTGGCACCGCGCGGGGTATTGTGGGCGAAAGGTAACCACAAATTACAAAAAACCCCCGCACTGAAAAGTCCGGGGGTTTTTTTACAACTACAAGTTGTCATCTGTCTAACCCTCGGACAGTTTAACGGGAAGAATGGGAGTGCACATGAAGTGCAATAAATATGGCAATCGCTACGAGCCACAACGTAGCAAAGGAGGTTTACGATGACTGGTGCACAACTTGTCGTAGCCGCTTTAAGACAGCAAGGCATCGAAACCGTTTTTGGCTACCCCGGCGGGGCCATCATGCCAATCTATGATGCTTTGTATGACGGTGGGGTGGAACACATCCTATGCCGTCACGAGCAAGGGGCCGCTATGGCTGCTATCGGGATGGCTCGTTCCACTCAAGACGTTGCTGTGTGCATGGCAACTTCCGGCCCAGGAGCCACTAACCTTGTTACCGGCCTTGCCGACGCTTTCCTTGACTCCGTACCTCTAGTTGCCATCACAGGCCAGGTAGCTAGCTCTCATATCGGTACCGATGCATTCCAAGAAATGGATGTGATCGGAATGTCCCTAGCCTGTACTAAGCACAGCTATCTCGTGACCGAAATTGAAGATCTAGCTCCGACACTTGCCGAAGCCTTTGAGGTCGCAAAAACCGGTCGTCCGGGTCCTGTCATTGTCGATATCGCCAAAGACGTTCAACTCGCTCAAGCACCCACAGACCTTCTTCCTCCATACATAGCACCAGCAATCGAAGATGTCAGCGCTGAAGATATCAAACGTGCGCAAGATGTGCTGGCAGCATCTACTCGCCCAGTGTTGTATGTTGGTGGTGGCGTGCAACTTGCGAAAGCAACCGATGCAGTACGCGAATTTCTTCGCTTAAACCCAATGCCTGCAGTTAGCACATTAAAAGGTCTCGGTACCATTGAACGCCATGATCCTCACTATCTTGGTATGTTGGGTATGCACGGCACCAAAGCCGCCAACCTAGTGGTTCAAGAAGCCGATCTATTGATTGTGGTTGGCGCGCGTTTTGATGACCGTGTGACGGGTAAGCTCGACACGTTTGCACCAAATGCGAAAGTGATTCATATCGACATTGATGCTGCGGAGATTCATAAACTGCGCCACGCCAACGCACCATTACGTGGCGACATCAACACCATTCTTCCTCAGCTAGAGCTGACTCAAGATATTTCACCGTGGGTTCATCACAGTGAAAGTCTGCGCAGCGGCTTTAAGTGGCGTTACGACCACCCGGGCGAGTTAATCTACGCACCGCTATTGCTTAAACAACTGTCTGACATGATGCCAGATAGCTCAATTGTCTCGACCGACGTCGGTCAGCATCAGATGTGGGCAGCGCAACATATCCAGCCACGCGAACCACAAAATTTCATCACTTCTGCTGGCCTTGGCACCATGGGCTTTGGCTTGCCAGCAGCGATGGGTGCTGCAGTCGCACGTCCTGATGATCAGTCTATCCTTATTACAGGTGACGGTTCATTTATGATGAACGTTCAGGAATTGGGCACGCTGAAGCGTCGGCAGATTCCAGTGAAGATTGTCCTTCTTAATAACCAACGTCTTGGCATGGTTCGCCAATGGCAGTCATTATTCTTTGACGGTCGCCACAGTGAAACCATTCTTGATGACAACCCAGATTTCGTGATGTTAGCAAAAGCGTTCGATATCCCGGGCAAAACCATCACCAAGAAAGAAGAAGTCGAACCTGCTCTCAAAGAGATGCTAGCGAGTGAAACTTCTTACATGCTTCACGTTTTGATTGATGAAGAAGAAAACGTGTGGCCATTGGTGCCACCTGGCGCATCAAACAGTGATATGTTGGAAAATACATAGGAGACAATCGCATGGACAGATATTTACTCGACATCAAAGCCGATGACAAACCGGTACTGTTGGAGCGCGTTCTACGTGTGATTCGTCACCGAGGCTTCGTGATCAAACAAGTCGCTGCTACGCAAAACCACGAAAGCAAAGTAGCCAGCGTCGAGATCATCGTCGACAGCGATCGACCAATCTCGTTTTTGATCAATCAAATAGAGAAGTTGTGGGACGTTCGTAAGGTTGAGGTGCTAAAAATCCGCAACGATGAACTGCCAAATCACAACTTACAACAACACGTAAGTGCATAAGGAAGGCAACAAATGGCAACGAAAACTGCAGATTTCATTTGGTTTAATGGTGAGATGGTTCCATGGGCAGAGGCGAACGTTCACGTTCTGACTCACGCAATGCACTATGGCACATCCGTGTTTGAAGGCGTGCGCTGTTACAACACACCAAAAGGCCCAATAGTCTTCCGTCACCGTGAGCATGCACAACGTTTAAAAGATTCCGCCAAGATTTACCGCTTTCCGATCCCTTTCTCTGTAGAGGAAATCATGGAAGCGACCCGCGAAACACTGCGCCAAAACAAACTCGACAGCGCTTACATTCGTCCATTGGGTTTTGTCGGTAATGTTGGCTTAGGCGTATGTCCACCAGTTGGCACTGAGATGGATCTAATCATTGCAGCATTTCCTTGGGGCTCTTACTTAGGCGAAGAAGCGCTAGAAAAAGGTGTCGATGCGATGATTTCAAGCTGGAACCGCGCTGCGCCAAACACCATCCCAACTGCGGCTAAAGCAGGCGGTAACTACCTATCTTCACTACTGGTTGGTGGTGAAGCGCGTCGTCACGGTTACGACGAAGGTATTGCGCTAAGCGTAGATGGTTACCTATCGGAAGGGGCTGGTGAAAACATCTTCGTTATCAAAGATGGCGTAATCACCACACCACCAGCAACTAGCGCGATTCTACCGGGCATCACTCGTGACTCGATCATGACAATTGCACGCGATAAAGGCTACGAAGTACGTGAAGCGAACATTGCTCGTGAAGCCCTTTACCTTGCCGATGAAGTCTTCATGACAGGTACTGCGGCTGAGATTGTACCAGTGGCAACCATCGACAAGATTGAAGTGGGCGCTGGTAAGCGCGGCCCTATCACTAAAGAACTACAAGCAGCCTACTTTGGCCTATTTGACGGCACCACGGAAGATAAGTGGGGCTGGTTAGACTATGTGTACCCAGAACAGAAGTAAGAAGGATTAGGAAATGCCAAAATATAGATCAGCTACCACCACACATGGTCGTAACATGGCGGGTGCACGAGCACTGTGGCGTGCAACGGGTGTGAAAGAAGAAGACTTCGGTAAACCAATCATCGCCGTTGTAAACTCGTTTACTCAATTTGTTCCGGGTCACGTACACCTGAAAGACATGGGTCAGCTTGTAGCACGCGAAATCGAAAAAGCTGGCGGTATTGCGAAAGAATTCAACACCATCGCGGTTGATGATGGTATCGCAATGGGTCACGGCGGCATGCTGTACTCACTGCCTTCACGCGAACTGATCGCAGACTCTGTGGAGTACATGGTCAACGCGCACTGTGCCGATGCCATGGTATGTATCTCTAACTGCGACAAAATCACTCCGGGAATGTTGATGGCATCTATGCGTCTCAACATCCCGGTTATCTTTGTTTCTGGTGGTCCAATGGAAGCGGGTAAAACCAAGCTTTCTGATCAGATCATCAAACTAGACCTTGTAGATGCGATGATCCAAGGCGCGGATCCAAAAGTGTCTGATGAGCAAAGCGAGCAGATCGAACGCAGCGCATGTCCAACGTGTGGATCGTGTTCAGGCATGTTTACCGCAAACTCGATGAACTGTTTAACTGAAGCACTCGGTCTTTCTCAGCCGGGCAACGGTTCTATGTTGGCGACTCACGCAGACCGTGAACAGCTATTCCTTAACGCGGGTCGACGCATTGTTGAACTGACTCGTCGTTACTACGAGCAAGATGACGAATCCGCATTGCCACGCAACATCGCAACCTTTGATGCCTTTGAAAATGCGATGGCACTGGACATCGCAATGGGTGGCTCAACCAATACGATTTTGCACTTATTGGCAGCAGCGCAAGAAGGCGAAGTTGATTTTGATATGGAAGATATCGATCGCCTGTCTCGCCAAGTACCGCACCTGTGTAAAGTGGCACCATCTACCCAGAAATATCACATGGAAGACGTACACCGCGCAGGTGGCGTCATGGCAATTCTTGGTGAGTTAGATCGTGCAGGTCTTCTACACAATGATGCGCGCACCGTACTTGGTCTTTCCATGAAAGAGCAGCTCGCAAAATACGACATCATCCAAACTGAAGACGAAGAAGTACTTAAGTTCTACCGCGCAGGTCCTGCAGGTATTCGTACTACACAAGCATTCTCACAAGATTGTCGCTGGGATCGCCTTGATGACGACCGTGCGGAAGGTTGTATTCGTACTATCGATCATGCCTTTAGCCAAGAAGGTGGCCTAGCCGTTCTATCAGGCAACATCGCATTAGATGGTTGTATCGTTAAGACTGCTGGTGTGGATGAGAGCATTCATAAATTCACTGGCCCAGCCGTAGTTTTCGAAAGCCAAGAAGACGCCGTAGAAGGCATCTTGGGTGGCAAAGTAAAAGCAGGCGACGTGGTTGTTATCCGTTACGAAGGCCCTAAAGGTGGTCCGGGCATGCAAGAAATGCTTTACCCAACCACTTATCTAAAATCGATGGGCCTTGGCAAAGAGTGTGCACTTCTGACTGACGGCCGTTTCTCTGGCGGCACATCAGGTCTGTCAATCGGTCACGCCTCTCCTGAAGCAGCAAACGGCGGTGCAATTGGCCTGGTAAAAGAAGGCGATATGATCGCAATTGATATTCCAAACCGTTCAATTTCACTCCAAGTGTCTGAACAAGAACTTGCTGAGCGCCGTGCAAAACAAGACGAACTAGGCTGGAAACCAGTTGACCGCCAACGTGAAGTTTCCTTTGCACTCAAAGCGTACGCGAGTATGGCAACCAGTGCTGACAAGGGTGCAGTACGAGACAAGTCGAAGCTAGAGGGCTAGCAATGATGGAAGCTCAACCCGAAAAACAAGTGAACCAAACTGGTGCAGATTATCTGCGCCAAATCCTTCGCGCACCTGTTTATGAAGTAGCAACAGTGACGCCACTGCAAGAAATGCCTCGTTTATCTGCACGTATCGGGAATAACGTGCAGATCAAGCGTGAAGATCGCCAACCCGTACACTCGTTCAAATTGCGCGGTGCATACAACATGGTGGCGAGTTTATCTGAAGCACAAAAAGCCGCTGGTGTCATTGCAGCATCGGCAGGTAACCACGCTCAAGGCATGGCGCTCTCTGGTACTAAGCTAGGCATCAAGACCACCATCGTGATGCCCAAAACCACACCAGACATCAAAGTCGATGCGGTACGTGGCTTCGGTGGCAATGTAGTGCTGCACGGCAGCAACTTTGATGAGGCAAAAGCGGAAGCGGAACGCCTTTCTGATCTGCATGGGTACACATTTGTCCCTCCTTTCGATCACCCACTGGTGATTGCAGGTCAAGGCACCATCGGCATGGAAATGCTGCAGCAAAATGGTCACCTTGATTACATCTTCGTCCCTGTCGGTGGTGGCGGTTTGGCTGCCGGTGTTGCGGTACTCGTGAAGCAGCTAATGCCAGAAATCAAAGTGATTGCGGTCGAGCCAGAAGATTCTTCATGCCTCAAAGCGGCATTGGATGCAGGTGAACC
This sequence comes from Vibrio sp. 1751, assembly GCF_033339895.1. Classification (NCBI taxonomy): domain Bacteria; kingdom Pseudomonadati; phylum Pseudomonadota; class Gammaproteobacteria; order Vibrionales; family Vibrionaceae; genus Vibrio; species Vibrio sp. 1751. Next base: position 15,575 of record NZ_JAWOVM010000063.1, on the reverse strand, counting down.
AGTAGTATTAGACCAGGTCAGCATGTTTGCCGATGGCGTTGCAGTAAAACGCATTGGTGAAGAGACGTTTCGTCTATGCCAAAAGTACATTGATGGCCATATTGCAGTCTCTAGCGATGAAATCTGCGCAGCAGTAAAAGACATCTTTGAAGACACCCGTGCGATTGCAGAGCCTTCTGGCGCGCTTGCTCTGGCGGGTTTGAAGAAGTTTGCTGAGCAAAACAAACTGCAAGGTAAGAATTTAGGTACTGTGCTGTCTGGTGCCAACACTAACTTCCATGGCTTACGTTATGTTTCTGAGCGTTGCGAGCTTGGTGAGAAACGTGAAGGTTTGCTTGCCGTCACCATTCCTGAGCGTCAAGGTGCCTTCTTTGAGTTCTGTAACCTCATTGGCGGCCGCGCCGTAACGGAGTTTAACTACCGCTACAACGATGACGCATTGGCAAATATCTTTGTCGGTGTGCGTTTGCAAGGCGGTCAGGAAGAGCTAGAACATATCATTCACGACTTACGTGATGGTGGCTACCCAGTGGTTGATTTGTCTGATGATGAAATGGCGAAGCTGCACGTGCGCTACATGGTTGGTGGTAAGCCGTCTAAGCCGCTTAAAGAGCGCCTCTACAGCTTTGAATTCCCAGAATATCCGGGAGCGCTACTCAAGTTCTTAAGCACACTCGGTACTCATTGGAATATCAGCTTGTTCAACTACCGTAACCACGGCGCTGACTACGGACGTGTTTTATGTGGTTTCGAGTTAGATGAAAGCGATTTAGCTCAGTTTTCTGCACATTTACGTGAACTTGGCTATCAATGCAAAGACGAGACAGACAACCCATCGTATAAGTTTTTCTTGTCATAAAACGCCACATTTCAAATATATCAAAGACAACACAACACCTCGCATTAGCGAGGTGTTTTTTATGACTGTAACCAATCTTTATGTAGCTGATTAGGCGACCCAAGATAGTCCACCATCCACTGGATCAATTTATGATTATCATCTTTGCGCCATACTAAGCAGCAGTGACTGAGCGGTTTATCATCCGGCATGACCTTCTCCACCAGTGCACCATCATTGATTAAGGGTGTTGCAATATGACGTGGCATGTAACCCACGCCCACCCCATTTTTTAAACATTCAATCGCACTATACCAATTGGGCAATAATAATCGGCGCTGTTGCGGATAATGGCCAGTATGGCGTTTTGGCAGCACGTTCGAAGTATCATCAAGACAGATCGCCGGAAATTGACTCACAAACGCTTCAGTAAGCACTTGTTGTCGAACGCAAGGATGAGCGGGTGACATTACAAATGCCCAATCTAATACGCCCATATCTTTGACTTCAAAATCTCCCCCAACGGGAACCGCAGATGTCGCGCCAACGACAATGTCGGCTCGACCTTGTGCTATGGCTTCCCAAGAACCATTGAAGACCTCCATATTGATCTGCAATTCAGCAAATTCAAACTCGCGATAGAAATCTTCCACCAAAGGTTTGAGTTTTTCTAACTTCACCACGTTATCTAAGGTCAGCTTTAACGTGCTTTTCCATCCTTGAGCCGCTCGCCGCGTTTGTGCTTTCACCTCTTCCATTTGACGCAGCAAAGAGCGCGCCTCGGCCATAAAAAGTTCACCCGCTGGAGTTAGCTCGACTTTCCTTGGTAAACGTCGAAACAGCACCACATCTAAATCTTGCTCGACCTGCCTTACTCCATAGCTGATGGCTGAGGGGACTTTATGCAATACCTCAGCCGCAGCGGTGAAACTGCCTAAACGGGCAACCGTATCCAGCATTTCCAAAGACGCTTTAGAGAACATGATTTAACCTTTCAAAAAATTTGATTGATAACCAACAATTTTAGCGTTTTATTTTCTCAAAATCGAAAAATAGAATAATAAGGTAAATAAATCAGGGTTGGCGCCAACTGATGTTGATTAAAAAATGATTAAATAATTTGACTGGTTGAATCATGAAAATCTCAAAACTACAGCTCATTTATCTGGCAGCATTATCGATGCTTGGCTTCGTTGCTACCGATATGTATCTGCCAGCATTCAAAGCGATGGAAATCGACTTTGCAACAGGCCCTGAGCAAATTGCGCTCTCTTTAACGGTATTCCTCGTTGGTATGGCGATTGGTCAACTAATGTGGGGATTGGCATCCGATAAATTTGGCCATCGTAATACACTCGCAGCCGGGTTGGTGCTATTTACTATCGCGTCATTCGGTTTGGCTTTCTGTGATCAAGTATGGCAACTACTCACACTGCGCTTTATCCAAGCTATCGGTGTGTGTGCACCAGCCGTGATCTGGCAGGCTATGGTCATTAAGCGCTACTCAAGCAGTAGCCAACAAATTTTTGCGACAATCATGCCACTCGTCGCGCTATCACCAGCACTAGCACCTCAATTAGGGGTTGTGTTGGCAGATAACTTCGGCTGGCACAGTATCTTTATTACGCTAACACTAGTTGGTGTCTTCTTGGTCTTTGCGACCATGGCCCAAAAAGACGAGAAAGCAGAAATCAAACAAACCAGTATGTCTGCCGACATCAAAGCGCTGCTGAGTTCTAAAAAGTACCTTGGCAACGTGTTTATGTTTGCGACGGCTTCGGCTGCATTCTTTGCTTACCTAACTGGGATGCCAGAAATCATGGCGCAACTGGGCTACGAAGCAAAAGATATTGGTTTGAGCTTTATCCCACAAACTATCGCGTTTATGGCTGGTGGCTACTTAGGTAAAGTAGGCGTTCGAAAATTTGGTGATGAAAAGGTTCTGCGCCAACTGATTGGCCTATTTAGTGTCGCGGCATTAATGATTTTCATTGCTTCACAGTGGGAGCTGTCATCGATTTGGCCTATTCTTGCGCCATTCTGTTTGATTGCCGTTGCTAACGGCGCGCTGTACCCAATCGTGGTAAACCGTGCACTGGCCAGCGCACAACAGAGCCCTGCAACAGCAGCAGGTCTGCAAAACAGCCTGCAAATCTGTGTAAGTAGCTTCTCAAGTGCATTGGTAGCCGCAATGGCAAGCCAAGCTCAGATGGTTACTGGCATCGCAATCATCATCTGTATGGGTGGGCTGTGGATGGGATACATTCTGTCGAATCGCGAATTATCCAAGCACTTTACGACTCCTGACAACGCCCGAGTCGTGAGTGAAGACGAACTTTAATTGTTCAGATAATAAAAAGAGCCGCGCAATGCGGCTCTTTCTGTTTATAAGCTTTTCAACCCCCACTTCTTGGCAGTCTGCTTAAAAAAGCCTTGAGTCTTTTTCAACTCAACCCAGTGATTGATGTAATTAATCCATACTTGATCGTCTTGCGGCAACAACATAGCAATTGGGGTTGGTTTACGCGGTGCGGTCACTGGCACTATCGCCAACTGTTTAAACTTGTCCACCAACGTCGCAGCTTCCACATTGGACGTCACCGATACATCGGCCCTGCGAGCTAGTAGTTCTTGGAAGTCGCGCGCTGGCGCTTCAATAACAATATGCTGAGCAGACGGGAAGAACTCTTTCACCATTTTTTCTTGTACCGTACCTAACGTCGCCGCGACTTTTACTTCTGGTTTATTAAAATCCGCCCAATCAGAGAATTTGGCGAGATCTTTCTTTTGCACCACAGGTACAAAGGCAAGGTAGAAATATGGCTGGCTGTATCCAGCTACTTTCGCGCGCGACATGTTCAGAGATGCGCTGCCAGTAATATCGTATTTGTTGGCGGTAATGCCATTAACTAGCGTCTTCCAATCCGTGGGAACATACTCCACTTTTACACCGAGATCTTTAGCAAGTTCTGTTGTTACATCGATATCGAAGCCACGATAACTGTTTGTCGCGGGGTCTTTCATCGTCATCGGATTCCAATCTCCCGTCGTTCCAACTCGGAGTACGCCATTGTCTAAAATAGATTGAAGACGGCTTTCAGCGTGAGCGACTTGAGTCGCAGCAAGCAAACACATTCCTAGCACTAGTAAAATCTTTCTCATTTTTATTCCCTTAAAAATAATGACCTTATACGATTTAATAATTAACCTTTATTAGAGCTCTACTGATAACATAGCAGTAACAAAGGAAGTTTTTTAGTTAATTCAGGGAGTAAATGTGACGTTTCGAACTCTATGGCTGTTTTCACTGCTATTACTCACTGGTTGTTCAGATTATCAATGGGGCTGGTATGTACTTGACCCTTCGACGGATCAAGGGCTCACCAATCTAAAGTTTTTAATCGCTGGGTTTAATGACACCATTCAGGTATCACTCCTCAGTATGTTATTTGCGATGAGCTTGGGCCTGATCGTTGCGTTACCCGCTCTGTCGGACTCTGCCTCTCTGAAGTGGATAAACCGTATTTATGTCGAGGTGATCCGTTCAGTGCCAGTTTTAGTCTTACTACTTTGGGTGTATTACGGCATGCCTACACTATTGGATGTCTCACTCAATCACTTTTGGGCGGGTGTTATTGCACTGACTATCGCTGAGAGTGCGTTTATGGCGGAAGTGTTTCGCGGTGGGATACAAGCTATCAGCCGTGGCCAACATGAAGCGGCTGAATCTTTGGGCTTAAGCTATTGGCAAAAGATGCGCCTGGTAATTCTTCCCCAAGCATTTCGACAAATCCTCCCTCCACTGGGCAATCAATTTGTCTACATTCTCAAGATGAGTTCTTTAGTCAGCGTGATTGGTTTAAGCGATCTCACTCGCCGTGCTAATGAGCTGGTGGTGAATGAGTACTTACCCCTAGAAATTTATACCTTCCTCGTTTTGGAGTACTTGTTGCTCATCCTATTTGTATCTCAAGCCGTTCGTTGGCTCGAAAAACGTATTGCCATTCCTAGCTACTAGCGATGAAGCCTTAGCTAGAAACAACAAAGCCGCTCTTGTTGAGCGGCTTTGACAATATAGAGACAGAGTGTAGGTAATGCTTATTTCTGTTTTACAGGACGCTGCCAGCCAGTAATTTTGCGCTCTTTGACGCGAGTAATTACTAACTCACCTTCTTCAACATCTTTTGTTAGTGTCGTGCCAGCACCGATGGTTGCGCCATCAGCGATAGTGACAGGCGCCACCAGTTGGCTATCAGAACCAACAAAAACATCATTACCGATGATGGTTTTAAACTTGTTCGCACCATCGTAGTTACAAGTGATAGTACCTGCACCGATGTTAGTACGTTGACCGATCTCTGCATCACCTAAGTAAGTTAGGTGGTTCGCTTTTGAACCTTCTCCGATGCGCGCATTTTTCACTTCAACGAAGTTACCCACATGGGAATCGTTACGCATTTCAGCACCAGGACGAAGGCGAGTAAATGGACCAACCGTACATTCTTCACCAACCGTTGCACCTTCAATCACACTGTAAGGGCGAACGATGGTGTTGTCGTCGATTTCACAATCTTTCAGTACACAACCCGCACCGATAACCACGTTATCACCCAGTGAAACTTTACCTTCGATGATAACATTCACGTCGATTTCACAGTCCATACCGCACTGTAACTCACCACGCAAATCAAAGCGTGCTGGATCGCGTAGCATGACACCTTGCTCTAGCAGCTTCTGAGCTTGCATTGACTGGAAAGCACGCTCTAGACGAGCAAGCTGTGCGCGGTCATTGACCCCTTCCACCTCAATGGCATTGACTGGGTGTACTGCCTCAACGGCACGACCTTCATCGTGTGCAGCTGCAATAACGTCAGTTAGGTAGTATTCGCCTTGTGCGTTGTTGTTGTTTAAGCCAGACAACCAACGCTTAAGATCCCCACCAGTCGCAACCATCACGCCAGTATTGATCTCTTTAATTTGTTTTTGTTCTTCTGTTGCATCTTTTTGCTCAACGATCGCCACAACAGGACCATTCTTACGGATAATACGACCATAGCCTGTCGGGTTATCTAGAATCACTGTTAGTAGTGCAATACCGCCTGTTGGCTGTGCATCTAATAGGTTTTCAATCGTTTCAGCTGAAATCAGTGGAACATCACCGTAAAGCACCAGTACTTTTTCATCGTCTTCAAACTTCGGAGACGCTTGATCAACCGCATGACCTGTACCTAGTTGCTCCGCTTGCAGTACCCAGTTTACAGGCTCTTCTGCTAGAGTTTGCTGCATTTGATCACCACCGTGACCATATACTAAGTGGATGTTTTGTGCGCCAAGACCTGTACATGTATCGATAACATGTTTTGCCATTGGCTTCCCTGCCAAAGTGTGTAGCACTTTAGGCATGTTTGAATACATACGGGTACCTTTACCCGCAGCAAGGATCACAGCACTGAATTTCATTAATAACCTATTGACGTTCTATTTTAATTGGGCGTTATTTTAAACACCTTGGAAGGATTAGTTAATGGTGGGATGTAAATTTCCAACTAAAATTAATCAAAAAGGCGACCAATTGGCCGCCTTTTTTCATGCAACGTTGCTAATTGAGCTTAGCGACGCTTTTTTGTCAGCTCGATAACTCGTAGCTGAGCAATGGCTTTAGCCAGTTCACTGGCCGCTTGTGCGAAGTCCATGTCACCATGCTGATTCTGGATTTGCTCCTCAGCGCGGCGTTTGGCTTCTTCTGCCTTCGCTGCGTCTAGCTCTTCACCACGGATAGCTGTATCAGCTAGTACAGTCGCTGTACCAGGCTGAATCTCTACCATACCACCAGAAACATAAATAATTTCTTCGTGGCCGTGCTGTTTCACAATACGCACCATACCAGGCTTGATAGCGGTCAGCAGCGGTGTGTGACCATGGAAAATACCAAGTTCACCTTCGCTACCGGTCACCTGAAACGTTTCAACACGACCAGAGAAGATTTTCTTCTCAGCGCTTACTACGTCTAGGTGAAAGGTTATTGCTGCCATATCGCCTCCTAGTTAGCCTTATAGCTTCTTCGCATTCTCAATAGCATCGTCGATGCTACCGCAGTACATAAATGCCTGCTCAGGAATGTCGTCGTATTCACCAGCTAGTAGGCCTTTAAAGCCACGTAGAGTCTCTTTTAGAGGTACGTAAATACCAGGGTCACCTGTAAATACTTCTGCTACGTGGTAAGGCTGAGTTAGGAAACGCTCAATCTTACGTGCACGAGATACAACTTGCTTATCTTCTTCAGATAGCTCGTCCATACCTAGGATAGCAATGATATCTTTCAGCTCTTTGTAGCGCTGAAGAGTCTGCTGAACACCACGAGCAACTTCGTAGTGATCTTGACCAACGACTAGTGGATCAAGCATACGAGATGTTGAATCTAGCGGGTCGATCGCAGGGTATAGACCCATTGCAGCGATGTTACGGTTAAGTACAACCGTTGCATCCAAGTGCGCGAACGTTGTTGCTGGAGACGGGTCAGTCAAGTCATCCGCTGGTACGTATACCGCCTGTACAGACGTGATAGAACCTGATTTCGTTGACGTGATACGCTCCTGGAGTACACCCATCTCTTCTGCAAGAGTTGGCTGGTAACCTACCGCAGAAGGCATACGACCTAGTAGTGCTGATACCTCTGTACCTGCAAGTGTGTAACGGTAGATGTTATCAATGAACAGTAGTACGTCACGACCTTCGTCACGGAAACGCTCTGCCATTGTTAGACCAGTCAGTGCAACACGTAGACGGTTACCTGGTGGCTCGTTCATCTGACCGTAAACCATCGCTACTTTTGATTCTTCAGGCTTCTCAACGTTTACAACGCCCGCTTCCTGCATCTCGTAGTAGAAATCGTTACCTTCACGAGTACGCTCACCAACACCAGCAAATACTGATAGACCTGAGTGCTGTAGTGCGATGTTGTTGATAAGTTCCATCATGTTAACGGTCTTACCTACACCTGCACCACCGAATAGACCGATTTTACCACCCTTAGCGAATGGACAAATTAGGTCGATTACTTTAACGCCCGTTTCTAGAAGTGCAATTTCGTTTGATTGCTCTTCGTAGCTTGGTGCACTACGGTGGATAGAGTAAACCTCTTCCGCACCCACTTCACCACGCTCGTCAATCGCGTCACCTAGGACGTTCATGATACGACCTAGAGTTTTAGTACCTACTGGTACTGAAATTGGAGCGCCAGTGTTAACCACTTCTACTCCACGACGTAAACCATCAGAGCTACCCATTACGATACAACGAACTACGCCACCGCCTAGCTGTTGTTGAACTTCAAGAACTAGACGCTCTTTTGAGTCCGTTACGTTTAGAGCGTCATATACACTAGGTACATTGCTCTGTGGGAACTCTACGTCGACTACCGCACCGATGATCTGTACGATCTTACCTGTAGCCATCGTTAATCCTCTAAACTATTTCGTTTTACCTAAGCTTAAACCGCAGCTGCACCACCAACGATTTCTGATAGTTCTTGTGTAATCGCAGCCTGACGGGCTTTGTTGTACACAAGTTCCAAATCGTCAATCAAACTGGTTGCGTTATCCGTTGCAGCCTTCATCGCAATCATTCGAGCCGCTTGCTCACAAGCAAGGTTCTCAACCACACCTTGGTATACCTGAGACTCTACGTAACGCACTAATAGCGTATCCAGTAGAGGTTTTGGTTCAGGCTCATAGATGTAGTCCCATGAATGCTCACGCTGCATCTCTTCGCTGTCCGATTTAGGCAAAGGTAGCAATTGATCGATCGTTGGTTGCTGAACCATAGTATTTACAAACTTGTTGAATACTACATATAGACGGTCCAGTTCACCTTCATCGTATTTCTTCAGCATTACGCCAACAGAGCCGATTAGGTCTTGTAGGCTTGGATTATCTCCAAGACCAGAAACCTGTGCCGCAACTTTTGCGCCACCATGTTTAAAGAAAGCTGTTGCTTTTGAGCCAACAACGGCTAGCTCAATCTCAGCACCTTTCTCTCTCCATGCTTGCATGTCTGTAACGGCTTTTTTGAACACGTTAATGTTCAAACCACCACACAGACCACGGTCTGTCGAAACGATGATGTAACCAACACGTTTAGCTTCACGCTCTTCTAGGTACGGATGACGGTACTCTAGGTTTGCGTTAGCCACATGACCGATCACTTTACGCATTGTTTCAGCGTATGGACGAGAAGCTTCCATTGCATCTTGAGAACGACGCATTTTTGAAGCTGCTACCATTTCCATCGCTTTCGTAATTTTCTGAGTGCTTTTAACACTACCGATTTTATTACGTATCTCTTTTGCGCCGGCCATCGTTACTCTCCGTTAGTTGGTGGCAGAAACTGCCACCGACCTAATTACCAAGTTTGGGTTGCTTTGAAGTCGTCAGTCAGTTTCTTCAACTGAGCTTCGATTTCATCGTTGTAAGCGCCAGACTTGTCGATCTCAGCTGCTAGTTCAGCGTATTGACCGCGAGCGTACGATAGTAGAGCCGCCTCGAAATCTAGAACTTTGTTAAGTTCTACATCATCAAGGTAACCGCGCTCTGCCGCGAAGATAGTTAGAGCTTGGTCAAATACAGACATTGGAGCGTACTGCTTCTGCTTCATTAGTTCTGTAACTTTTTGACCATGGTCTAGCTGTTTCTTCGTTGCGTCATCAAGGTCAGAAGAGAACTGAGCAAATGCCGCTAGTTCACGGTATGCAGCTAGTGCTGTACGGATACCACCTGATAGTTTCTTGATGATTTTCGTCTGAGCTGAACCACCTACACGAGATACTGAGATACCAGGGTCAACAGCAGGACGAACACCAGCGTTGAATAGCTCAGTTTGTAGGAAGATCTGACCATCGGTAATCGAGATTACGTTAGTCGGTACGAATGCTGAAACGTCACCTGCTTGAGTTTCGATGATAGGAAGAGCAGTCAAAGAACCAGTCTTACCTTTCACTTCACCGTTAGTGAAACGCTCTACGTACTCTTCGTTTACACGAGCTGCACGCTCTAGTAGACGCGAGTGTAAGTAGAATACGTCACCTGGGAATGCCTCACGGCCTGGTGGACGTTTAAGTAGTAGAGAGATCTGACGGTAAGCTACCGCTTGCTTAGATAGATCATCGTAAACAATCAGTGCGTCTTCACCGCGATCGCGGAAGTATTCACCCATCGCACAACCTGCGTAAGGCGCTAGGTATTGAAGCGCTGCAGATTCAGAAGCTGATGCAACTACAACGATAGTATTTTGTAGTGCGCCGTGCTCTTCTAGTTTGCGAACAACGTTAGCGATAGTCGATGCTTTCTGACCGATTGCTACGTAGATAGAGAAAATACCAGAGTCTTTCTGGTTGATGATCGCGTCGATCGCCAGTGCTGTTTTACCAATCTGACGGTCACCGATGATAAGCTCACGCTGACCACGACCGATTGGGATCATTGAGTCAACTGACTTATAACCAGTTTGCACAGGTTGGTCTACCGATTTACGGTCGATTACACCTGGTGCGATCACTTCTACAGGCGAAGTCATTTTCGCTTCGATTGGACCTTTACCATCGATAGGCTCACCCAGCGTGTTTACTACGCGGCCTAGTAGTTCTGGACCAACTGGCACTTCAAGAATGCGGCCAGTACCTGTAACTTTCATGCCTTCCTTAAGGTCAGCATATGGGCCCATTACAACCGCACCAACCGAGTCACGCTCAAGGTTAAGTGCCAGTGCATAACGGCCACCCGGTAATTCAATCATTTCACCTTGCATCACGTCCGCTAGGCCGTGGATGCGGATGATACCATCGCTTACCGATACGATAGTACCCTCGTTGCGAGCTTCACTAACAACTTCGAAAGATTCGATACGTTGTTTGATCAGATCGCTAATTTCCGTGGAATTAAGTTGCATGCTCCAATCCCCATTAAGACTGCAATGCATCGCTCAGGCGGTTCAAACGACCACGCGCTGAGTCATCGATGACTAGGTCTCCGGCTCGAATAATAACCCCACCAAGTAGGGTCTCATCTACACTGCAATTCAGCTTCACTTTGCGTTCAAGACGCTTTTCAAGTTTGCTGCCAATGTTTGCAAGTTGTTCATCAGAAAGCTCTGTTGCTGAAATTACTTCAACATCAATTTCTTTCTCATGTTCTTTTTTCAGAGTAAAAAACTCTTTACAAACATCAGGAAGGGCCGCTAAACGACCATTCTCAGCCATTACCTTCAAAAGGTTTTGACCGTGCGCATCAACTTGTTCGCCGCAAACTGCAACAAAAATTTCTGCCATTTTATCAGCAGAAACCGAACCCGTTAGTAGTTCGTTCATTTGTTCGTTTTTGGCCACTTCAGCAGCAAAAGATAACATTTGGCCCCATTGGTCCAACTGGTCTTTCTCTAAAGCAAAGTCGAAGGCTGCTTTAGCATAGGGGCGTGCGATAGTAGTCAAATCAGACATATGCGCCCCCAGACTTAAAGTTTTGCAGTAATGTTGTCGAGAATATCTTTTTGCGCATCTTTATCGATAGAACGCTCAAGGATTTTCTCAGCACCAGCTACAGCCAGAGTAGCAACTTGTTTGCGCAGCTCATCGCGTGCACGATTGCGTTCAGCTTCAAGTTCTGCTTCTGCTTGCGCTAGGATTTTCTGGCGTTCTGCCTGAGCTTCCTCGCGAGCTTCATCAAGAATTTGAGACTTACGTTTGTTCGCTTGTTCGATGATCTCAGTTGCTGTGCGCTTCGCTTCTTTCAATTGATCAGAAGCGTTGGCTTGTGCTAGATCCAAGTCTTTCGCAGCACGTTCTGCTGCTTGAAGACCATCAGCAATTTTCTTCTGACGCTCTTCGATCGCTTGCATCAATGGTGGCCATACATACTTCATGCAGAACCACACAAATAGTGCGAACGAGATTGCTTGACCTAGCAGAGTTGCGTTTATGTTCACAACAGCTACCCCTCTATTTGGACTTAGTGTTAATCAGTGACAAGCGATAATCGCCCGTCCCGAGTTAAAGGTGATTAACCTAGTTGACCAACGAATGGGTTTGCGAAAGTGAATAGTAGCGCGATTACGATACCGATCATTGGAACCGCATCAAGTAGACCCGCGATGATGAACATCTTAACTTGTAGCATAGGAGCCATTTCTGGTTGACGTGCAGCACCTTCTAGGAATTTACCACCTAGCAGTGCGAAACCAATCGCTGTACCAAGAGAAGCAAGACCGACGATAATACCTACGGCGATTGCAGAAAAGCTCAGTAAAGTTTCCATTACTATCTCCAATTTATAGTTGTTGGCTTAGTGCCCAAATAAAAAGCTTTAAAAAAATTAATGATCAGGATCTTCGTGTGCCATTGACAGGTAAACAATTGTCAACATCATGAATACGAAGGCTTGAATCGTAATAACCAAGATATGGAAGATTGCCCACGGTAGTGAACCCATCCATTGTAAGTACCATGGTAGCATTGCCGCACAAAGAATGAATACAACCTCACCCGCGAACATGTTACCGAATAGACGCATACCAAGTGATAGAGGTTTCGCTAATAGCGATACCACTTCAATTAGTAGGTTAAACGGAATCATCAGTGGGTGATTGAATGGATGTAGTGCAAGTTCTTTTGCGAATCCACCTAGACCTTTTACTTTGATGCTGTAGTAAATCATCAATGCAAAAACGCCTAGAGCCATAGCCATGGTGATATTCACATCAGCAGACGGTACAACCTTAAGGTAAGGAATACCTAGCCAATGCTCTGCTGGGTATGGTAAGAAGTCGATAGGAACTAAGTCCATCACGTTCATCAAAAATACCCAACAAAAGATAGTCAGTGCTAAAGGCGCGATCAGTGGGTTGCGTCCATGGAACGTGTCTTTGACGTTATCGGCGACAAATTCAACGATCATTTCTACAGCACACTGAAGCTTACCCGGTACACCCGCTGTTGTTCTCTTTGCTACTTTGTAAAAAATTCCGAGGAAGATTAAACCAGTAAACCAAGAAAAAAACAGGCTATCGATATGTACGTTCCAGAAACTTGTCTCCGACCCTACTAAACCCAACTTGTATAGCGATAGGTTAGAAAGGTGGTGGGCAATGTAACCGGACGATGTTAGCGCTTCACCTGGCGCAGCCATAACTCATCCTATTTTTTGTTGTTAATGAATAGCACTGGTGCACAGATATTAATACCTAGTACCAGCAAATAGGTTAGTTTGAGGGGAACAAGTTCCACCTGCATATACATGTAGGCAACATAGAACAGTGCAACCGTGATGAGAATTTTCAGTACTTCACCCGTATAGAAGGAAGCAGCGATGCGCTTGGCAGCGCGAGCTCCACTAAACATGAAAGCACACAGCGCGAATACTGCATTGGCAACAACAAAAATGCCTCCGCCAATCAGCGCTGAAAATCCCCAGTCAGGATTTATGGCTACCGCCATTCCTGCTGCCACAAAAATAACCGCGCCAGACTGGATCATTAACAATTGCCTTGCGAGCTCTCGTCCTGGTCTAGCTAACGCAGCTACCATGTATTCGTACCTCTAGTAATATCCACTTCGCACTTAACTCTCTGTGCTGGGAAATTGGCGAAAATTATACGTTCAGTTCAACGTAAAGCAATTCGATTGCATCAAAAACTTACAGTTTTGTTTACAAAACGACAACTTTCGCACAAAATTCGATTAATTAGATTAATTGACCTAAATCAATTATCTCATCTAGGCCTCAAGCTTGGCAATTAGTTGGTCCAATTTGTGAGGCTCATCAAGACTTATCGTCAATTTCGCTTTTCCGTTTGCAGAACGGGTAAGAGAAACTTTTGCATCAAGCAGCTGACTCAATTTATGCGACATTTGCTCGGCTTCGGTATCCTCTTGTTGCCCTTTTTGCTCATTTTGTGGGGCTAAGCACTTTTTTACTAACTGTTCAGTTTGGCGAACAGTCATTTGCTTCTTAGCCACTTGTTGAGCTACTTCGACTTGCTGTTCGCCTTCTAACGCTAACAGAGCTCGAGCATGACCCATTTCCAATTTTTTATCTGCAACCAGACCTTTTACATCAACTTCCAACTGATTCAGACGTAATAGGTTACTCACCGTCGTTCTTGATTTACCAATCACATCGGCCACTTGCTGATGTGTCAGCGTGAATTCATCTTGTAGACGCTCAAGCGCTTGGGCTTCCTCAATCACATTCAAGTCTTCACGTTGAATGTTTTCAATCAACGCCATGGCGATGGCGGCACGATCTTCAACTTTTTTCACCAAACACGGCACGCGTTTTAAACCCGCCTGCCTTGCAGCACGCCAGCGGCGCTCACCTGCGATGATCTCAAACTGACCATTTTCGACCTGGCGAACCACGATTGGTTGAATAATGCCTTGTGATTGAATCGAAGCCGCTAGTTCTTCTAGCGCTTCAGGCGCCATATCTTTACGCGGTTGGTATACGCCCGGCTGCAATTGACCAATCGCTAAATCGGTTAACTCACCGTCTGCCGATAATTCTTGGCTATGCGATGCAATATGCTGTTTTTCACGAGCAAACGAACTGGTCGACAATAACGCATCCAGTCCTTTTCCGAGACCACGCTTAGACATGGGATTGAATTCCTTAGGTTAGAGTTAAACTGGGATTTCTTCGCGGCGGAGCATTTCGCCCGCTAGAGCAAGATACGCTTTGGCACCTGCGGAGTACTTATCGTAGTACATTGCTGGCTTACCGTGACTTGGCGCTTCAGCCAAACGAACATTACGCGGAATGACAGTACGGTAAACTTTATTCCCAAAGTGTTTTTTAAGTTGATCGGATACTTCATTCGATAAGCGGTTGCGTGGGTCGTACATGGTACGCAATAAACCTTCGATTTTTAGGTTTTCATTCACAACAGCCGCTAACTTGCTGATTGTATCCATAAGAGCAGTTAAACCTTCTAACGCAAAGTATTCACATTGCATCGGCACCAGCACAGAGTCAGCTGCCGCCATCGCATTGATTGTAAGAAGGTTTAGAGAAGGAGGACAATCAATAAAGATGAAATCATAGTTATCGCGAACTGACGACAATGCATTTTTTAGACGCACTTCACGAGCGAAAACTTCCATCAATTTGATTTCTGCCGCGGTTACGTCTCCGTTCGCCGCGATCAAATCATACTTCCCTGTTGTTTGGGTACAAGCGACTTGATCGAACGGTGTATCTTCGACCAAAAGATCGTATGCGGTGGCGTCGACCATATACTTATCCACGCCACTGGCCATCGTAGCATTGCCTTGCGGGTCGAGATCGATCACCAAAACCTTGCGCTTTGTTGCCGCCATCGAAGCCGCTAAGTTAATGCACGTTGTTGTTTTGCCGACCCCACCTTTCTGGTTGGCGATTGCTACAATTTTACCCACGATTACCTCGCTAATTTTCCTTGCGCGATAAGATTACTAGATGACGATCACCTTCCAACTCAGGAACAGCCAAAGATATGATCTCTGTCACACTGCACCATTCAGGAAGCTGATCCATTTCATCTTTAGGGTGCTGTCCTTTCAGCGCTAGAAACACCCCGTGCTCTTGTTTCGGCAAATGGTGGCACCATTCCACCATGTCTGTCATTGAAGCAAAAGCTCGACTCAAAACGCCATCAAATTTTTCTTCAGGTTGGAATTCTTCGACGCGACTTTGAATTGGTGTCACGTTTTTCA
>NZ_JAWOVM010000062.1:13471-26398 GCF_033339895.1 Vibrio sp. 1751 | reverse complement strand
GTTAAAGGAAGAGAAGTAATGAGTAACCCACATGCTGACAGGTTGATAGCGTTTCTTATCTCCAGTGGCATCAAAGACCAAAGAGTTCTGGATGCTATCCAACGCTTGCCACGAGAAAGCTTTGTTTCTCAAGCGATGATGCACCAAGCCTATGATAACAATGCGTTACCAATTGGTCAGGGACAAACTATTTCTCAGCCTTATATCGTTGCTCGTATGACCGAGTTGCTTGAGCTAGAACCGGCGAGTCGTGTTCTGGAAATCGGAACGGGATCGGGTTATCAAACCGCGGTACTGGCGCAAATTGTTGATCATGTATACTCCGTTGAGCGAATTAAATCGTTGCAATGGGAAGCAAAGCGTCGCCTGAAGCAATTGGATATCTACAATGTTTCAACTAAGCATGCTGATGGGTGGCAGGGCTGGGAAGCGCGAGGTCCTTTCGATGCTATTATTGTTACCGCTGCCGCTGAAGTGATTCCCCAAGCTCTTCTCTCACAATTAAGAGATGGCGGCAAAATGGTCATTCCTGTTGGAGATACGGAACAACAGTTATTAAAAATAGAGCGTAAGGGAGACGAATATCTCTCTACCGTTGTAGAAATGGTTCGGTTCGTACCTCTGGTTGCGGGTGATTTAGCTTAAGGGTTAGGGATAGGTGAATAAGTTACTACGTCATATTGGTATTAGCTTTGTGTTTGCTGCAGGACTAGTTGGTTGTGCAGCGCATTCCCCTGCACCTGTCTCTAGCCTAAAAAAAGACTATTCAAGCCTTGAAAGAGGGAGTTACAGAGGGAGTTATTATGAGGTAAAAAAAGGCGATACACTTTACTTCATAGCTTATGTCACAGATAAAGATGTAAATGATCTTGTTCGTTACAATGAGTTAACTCAGCCTTACACTATCTACCCAGGACAGAGGCTAAAACTTTGGGCTCCGAAATATGTCGCCCCTAAATATGGTCAAAAAGTTGAACCCGTTGTGGCTCCTGTTGTTACGACCCCCCCAGCTCCAGTGACGAAAACATCAACAGCCTCTAAACCTAAACCTTCGAGTAAAAACTCTAGTCAAAAACCTACAGAGACTAAGCCTAAAGTCGTACAAAAACAGCCTCCAAAGAAGGTTGAACAATCGAAAACAAAGGAGTATGTTGGTTCAAAAGATAACCAAAAAGTGAAGCAAAAAGCGCCAACTACCACAGCAAAGAGTGATAAAGTCTCAAAGTGGTTGTGGCCAACAAAAGGGAGAGTAATCAAGAACTTTTCGGCGGGAGAACAGGGAAATAAAGGTATCGACATCGCAGGACAGCGTGGTCAACCTATCGTTTCAACCGCAGCCGGCACAGTCGTTTATTCAGGCAATGCGCTACGAGGTTATGGCAACTTAATTATAGTAAAGCATAACGACAATTATTTAAGCGCATACGCACATAATGACAAACTGCTGGTCACAGAAGGACAAAGCGTAAAAAGCGGACAAAAAATCGCCACCATGGGTAGTTCAGGTGCAAAGTCGGTCAAACTACACTTTGAAATTCGCTATCAAGGTAAATCAGTGAATCCAAAACGCTATTTGCCTTAAAACTTTGAAAAACAACTTGCGACATCATTTAGCGACATATTGAGTTGTCATGTCTTGCTAACTCGCCAGGGGGAGGCGTTATGAGTATCAGCAACACAGTAACCAAAGTTGAAGAGTTTGCATTTGACAATGCGTCAGTGAAGACCATTGATAACGAACTCGAAAGATCATCACCCACAGAAAGCAAAGCGACTGCGCGTGAAGAATTTGACGCGAGCAGTAAAAGCTTAGATGCAACTCAGTTGTATTTGGGCGAAATTGGCTTCTCACCTTTACTTACTGCCGAAGAAGAAGTGCTTTACGCAAGACGCGCCCTACGTGGCGACGAAGCGGCACGCAAACGTATGATCGAAAGTAACCTACGTTTGGTTGTTAAGATTTCTCGTCGATACAGTAACCGTGGTCTAGCACTACTCGATCTGATTGAAGAAGGTAACCTCGGCTTGATCCGAGCGGTCGAAAAATTCGACCCAGAACGTGGTTTCCGTTTCTCTACTTACGCAACGTGGTGGATCCGACAAACGATAGAGCGAGCGTTGATGAACCAAACTCGCACGATCCGTCTACCTATCCACGTAGTGAAAGAGCTGAACATTTATCTGCGTACTGCGCGTGAACTTTCTCAAAAGCTCGATCACGAACCGACCGCAGAAGAAATTGCTGCTCAATTAGATATTCCAGTCGAAGACGTAAGCAAAATGTTACGCCTTAATGAGCGTATTAGCTCTGTCGACACGCCAATCGGTGGTGACGGTGAGAAAGCGCTGCTGGATATTATTCCTGATGCAAATAACTCTGATCCAGAAGTTTCGACTCAAGATGACGACATCAAATCATCGTTGATTCATTGGTTAGAAGAGTTGAATCCGAAACAGAAAGAAGTGCTTGCACGTCGCTTCGGCCTACTAGGCTACGAGCCTTCGACGCTGGAAGAAGTTGGTCGAGAGATTGGTCTGACACGTGAGCGAGTACGTCAAATACAAGTGGAAGGTTTACGTCGTCTTCGTGAAGTCCTAATCAAACAAGGTTTGAATATGGAAAACTTGTTTAACGTAGAAGACGATTAAATAATCCGTATTTCACTAGATACACAAAAGGCTATGGTTCCCCATAGCCTTTTTTCTTTTTTTCTCGTTGGTGTGAGTCTGCTTACAGCATCTTCTTCAAGCGATACAGCTCTTCAAGAGCTTGGCGTGGCGTTAAGTCGTCAGGATCAATACCTGACAGAGCTTGTTCGACCTCGCTAGGCTCTGGAATCAGGCTCAACTGGTTAGCCACATCTACTGCACTTGGACGTGGTGTGTCACTGTTTTGCCCCAGTTGCTCTAGCTGAGATAGCTTGTTACGCGCATTTTTGATGACCGTTTTTGGTACGCCTGCTAAGCCCGCAACAGCCAGGCCGTAAGACTTACTTGCCGCACCTTCTTGAACTGCGTGCATAAAGGCAATGCTGTCTCCATGTTCTACGGCATCCAAGTGAACGTTCGCTAAGTTTGGCAGCTGGCTTGGTAACTCTGTTAATTCGAAGTAGTGGGTTGCAAATAGGGTCATCGCACCAATTTGTGTTGCGAGCCATTCCGCACTTGCCCAAGCTAAAGACAGACCGTCGTAAGTACTAGTACCACGTCCGATTTCATCCATTAGCACCAAACTATTCTTAGTTGCGTTGTGAAGAATATTGGCTGTTTCGGTCATTTCTACCATGAAGGTCGAGCGGCCAGATGCAAGATCATCTGACGCACCAATACGAGTAAATATACGATCTAAAGAACCAATCTGTGCGGATTCTGCCGGTACATAAGAGCCGATATGTGCCATCAATGCAATCAGCGCAGTTTGACGCATGTAGGTTGATTTACCACCCATGTTTGGACCGGTGATGATCAACATCTTACGGGCTGGGTTAAGCTCAATTGGGTTCGCGATGAACGGCTCTGTTGTTACTTGTTCTACGACTGGATGACGACCAGCTTGAATGTGAATTCCTGCGTCTTTCACAAGCGTTGGGCGGCAGTAATCTAACGAATCTGCACGCTCTGCTAGGTTTTGTAATACATCCAGTTGAGACAGAGCAGAAGCTAGGTTTTGCAGCTTCTCAAGGTTTGGCATCAATAGATCAAACAGTTCTTCCCACAACTGTTTCTCAAGTGCTAACGCTTTAGATTTCGAGTTAAGTACTTTGTCTTCGTGTTCCTTAAGCTCTGGAATGATGTAGCGTTCAGCGTTTTTGAGTGTTTGGCGACGTACATAATGCGGTGGAACCAAATGGCTCTGGCCACGGCTCACTTGGATAAAGAAGCCATGAACGTTGTTATAGCCTACTTTAAGCGTATCGATACCGTGTCGTTCACGCTCATCTCGCTCAAGCTGCTCAAGATATTCTGTTGCACCGTCTGCCAATTTTCGCCATTCATCGAGCTCCGCATTGTAGCCTTCAGCGATGACGCCACCATCACGAATAACAACCGGCGGATTTTCTTTAATCGCGCGTTCTAACAGGTCACATACTTCGTCAATCGGAGCTGCATACTTCGCCAATTTCGTTAGGTACGGATGGGTCAAAGAAGCGGTGACAGATTCTAGCTCTGGTAGCTGTTGCATGGCATTGCGAAGTCTAGCCATATCGCGAGGGCGAGCAGAGCGTAATGCAAGGCGCGCTAAGATACGTTCAATATCACCAATTTGCTTTAACGTTGGTTGAAGATCGGCAAACAGAGCTTGTTCTTTAATCTCACCAATCGCATCAAGGCGATTGTTTAACGTTTCAATGCAACGCATAGGCTGATGCAACCAACGCTTCAGCATTCGGCTGCCCATCGGAGTTGCACAATGGTCGAGTACTGCAGCGAGCGTGTTATCGGTTCCGCCTGCTAGATTTTGAGTAATTTCCAGATTACGTCGGGTAGCAGCATCAAGGATGACGGATTGATCCTGATGATCAAACGTTAAAGAGCGAATATGAGGTAAAGCCGTACGTTGAGTATCTTTTACGTACTGGATCAAACAACCAGCAGCACACAGCCCTAAGGACGCATGTTCTACACCAAAACCAACCAGATCTTTTGTGCCAAATTGTTGATTGAGTTGTTGCTTAGCCGTATCAAGCTCAAACTCCCAGACTGGGCGACGACGGTTACCATTGCGGCTCGCCATTAAATGTACAGGTTCAAAATCTTCTGGGAACAGTAGCTCACGTGGTGCAGTGCGTTGAAGCTCGGCTGTCATCGCTTCTTCAGTTTCTGGTTCTGTCAGTTGGAAGCGACCAGAGGTGACATCCAGCGTCGCATAACCGAACTTACCGTTGTGATGGTAAATTGCTGCGATTAAGTTATCGACACGCTCAGAAAGCAGCGCTTCATCCGTCACAGTACCTGGTGTCACGATACGCACAACTTTACGTTCTACCGGGCCCTTGCTGGTGGCCGGATCACCAATCTGTTCACAGATCGCCACAGACTCACCAAGCTGAACAAGTTTTGCCAGGTAGCCCTCTACGGCGTGAAATGGCACACCCGCCATTGGGATAGGTTCACCTGCAGACGCACCACGTTTGGTCAATGAAATATCAAGAAGCTGAGAAGCTCGCTTGGCATCATCGTAAAAGAGTTCGTAGAAATCGCCCATGCGGTAGAACAGCAAAATCTCTGGGTTCTCAGCTTTTAGCTTGAGGTATTGCTGCATCATCGGAGTGTGTTTTTGTTCAGCTTTCACAGGTAAGTTCTTTTGTTTATTTCCGTAGCGGCTTAGGATACGTGAATCCCTATCAAGTAAAAAGAGACAAAGGGCATTTTGGCTATGGAAAAAACAACAAAATTGAGTGCCGATTTAGGCGCATTATTGGCTAAACACGGGCATCTTTTAACGACCGCAGAATCATGCACAGGTGGTGGTGTTGCAACCGCCATTACTGACATTGCTGGTAGTTCAGCGTGGCTTGACCGTGCGTTTGTCACCTACAGTAATGAAGCGAAAATGGAGATGCTTGGTGTGCAAGCTTCAACGTTAGAAGCGCATGGTGCAGTGAGTGAGCCAGTTGTGATTGAAATGGTACAGGGTGCAATTAAAAACTCCAATGCGACCATCGGTGTGTCCATCAGTGGTATTGCAGGGCCGGGTGGTGGCAGTGAAGAGAAACCAGTCGGCATGGTCTGCTTTGCTTTTGCTGATAACCAAAGTTGGCAGCAAGTCGAAACCATGCATTTTACTGGTGACCGTGCAGAAGTTCGCAAAAAAGCGGTCGAGCATGCGCTGACTCAATTGTATCAACATCTACTCTAGAATTTCTTAAATTGTTTTAGCCCAGCATTGATAAGGGCTAGAGCAAATCACGACTTTAGGTCAGCCAAATTTTTTTCATACAGGTATGGACACTGTATGAATCAACAGTATAATAACTTTCATTGCTGAGCAGTTCTTCTGCTTAAGAAAAATGAATTACTATTCGTCGCCCAAAGAAGATGAATAAATCGGAGAAAGTAATGGACGAGAACAAACAGAAAGCGCTCGCCGCTGCGCTAGGTCAAATTGAAAAGCAATTCGGTAAAGGCTCTATCATGCGCCTTGGTGATAACCGCGCAATGGACGTAGAAACCATCTCAACGGGTTCTCTTTCTCTTGATATCGCTTTGGGTGCTGGTGGTCTACCAATGGGTCGTATCGTAGAAATCTACGGCCCAGAATCTTCAGGTAAAACAACATTAACGCTTGAGCTTATTGCTGCTGCGCAACGTGAAGGCAAAACGTGTGCGTTTATCGATGCAGAGCACGCTCTAGATCCTGTATACGCGAAGAAACTTGGCGTAGATATCGATGCATTGCTAGTTTCTCAGCCAGACACAGGTGAGCAAGCGCTAGAGATCTGTGACGCACTTGCACGTTCTGGTGCTATCGATGTTATGGTTGTCGACTCTGTTGCAGCGCTAACACCGAAAGCAGAAATCGAAGGCGAAATGGGCGATAGCCACATGGGTCTGCAAGCACGTATGCTTTCTCAAGCAATGCGTAAGCTAACGGGTAACCTAAAGCAGTCTAACTGTATGTGTATCTTCATCAACCAAATCCGTATGAAGATTGGTGTGATGTTTGGTAACCCAGAAACAACAACAGGTGGTAACGCACTTAAGTTCTACGCTTCTGTTCGTCTAGATATCCGTCGTACTGGCGCAATCAAAGAAGGTGACGAAGTCGTAGGTAACGAAACGCGCATCAAAGTTGTTAAGAATAAGATTGCAGCACCATTTAAAGAAGCAAACACACAAATCATGTACGGCCAAGGCTTTAACCGCGAAGGTGAACTTGTCGATCTAGGTGTGAAGCACAAGTTAGTTGAAAAAGCCGGTGCTTGGTATAGCTACAATGGCGATAAGATTGGTCAAGGTAAAGCGAATGCGTGTAACTACCTGCGTGAGCACCCTGAAGTGGCTAAAACTATCGATACAAAACTGCGTGAAATGTTGCTAGCGCCAGCACTTGCGGAAGCGCCTGAAGCTGGTGAAGCGCCAGAGCAAGCTGAAGAGTTTTAATCTCTCATAGATTAATAAATGACAAAGCCCTGCAATGCGGGGCTTTGTTGTATCTATTGAAATCAAAAATCGAATTATCACAAAGGCCATTGAGAGCCTGTACAGCAAAAATACTTTTAGGATCATCATGTACCAAAAACGCCAGGCGCCAACATTATCGAGCAAAGAGGCAGCTATCCAATTGCTTAGCCGTCGCGATCATGGTCAGTATGAGCTTTACCAAAAATTATCGATGAAGGGCTATGAAGAATCAGACATCGACATCGCAATTAATTTTTGCCTAGACCATAATTATCTAGATGATTTACGTTACGCGAAGAGTCAAATTAGACAGCATGTATACAAAGGACATGGAGAGCGTCGAATTCGTCAAGAGTTAAACCAGAAGCGTGTTGCGGAATCGGTGATTGAGCAAGCTATGGCTGAAGAGCCGCAAGATTGGTTTGAACTGGCTAAACAGGCGGCAGAAAAGAAATTCAAAGGTATTAAAGCCAAAGACCAGAAAGAGTACGCTAAACAGGTGCGATTTCTGCAATATCGTGGCTACAGTTTTGACCAAATCAGCTACGCGCTGAACTTTGAGGACGAAGATTAACGGTCAGTCGTCCGCACTGATTTTTGTTTTGCTTCAAATTTTTTCTCCTACTCCCTCTTTTCCTCAAGAAAACTAGTCTCAGCTGTTTGCATGATCTACAATACGGCAAAATTCTAACTCGACTATTTTCAGGAAGAGCTGCATGTACATGAGCACTGATGAGGTTCGTAACGCGTTCCTCAAGTTCTTTGAGAGCAAAGGACACCAAATCGTAGAAAGTTCATCGTTAGTTCCACATAACGACCCAACCCTGCTGTTCACAAACGCAGGTATGAACCAATTTAAAGATTGTTTCTTAGGCTTAGAAAAACGAGCCTACACTCGAGCGACTACGGCTCAGCGTTGCGTACGTGCAGGTGGTAAACATAACGACCTAGAAAATGTTGGCTTCACTGCTCGTCACCACACATTCTTTGAAATGTTAGGCAACTTCAGCTTTGGCGATTACTTCAAAGAAGATGCGATCTCCTTTGCTTGGGAATTCCTAACCGAAGTTCTTAAACTGCCAGCGGATCGTTTATTGGTAACTGTTTACGAAACCGATGACGAAGCGTTTGACATCTGGAACAAGAAAGTTGGCGTGCCCGCTGATCGTATTGTTCGCATTGGTGATAAAGAAGGCGGCAAGCCGTATGAGTCTGATAACTTCTGGCAAATGGGCGACACTGGCCCTTGTGGTCCATGTACTGAAATCTTCTACGATCACGGTGAGCACATCTGGGGTGGCCGTCCTGGCACGCCTGAAGAAGATGGTGACCGTTTCATCGAGATCTGGAACAACGTATTCATGCAGTTCAACCGTCACGCAGACGGCACTATGGAACCGCTACCAAAACCATCGGTAGATACTGGTATGGGTATCGAGCGTATCTCTGCAATCATGCAGGGCGTTCACTCAAACTACGAAATCGATGTGTTCCAAGCTCTTATCAAAGCAGCAGCAGAAGTGATCGGTTACGAAGACCTATCAAACCAATCACTACGCGTTATCGCTGACCACATCCGTTCATGTTCATTCCTGATCGTGGATGGCGTTATGCCTTCAAACGAAGGTCGTGGTTACGTATTACGCCGTATCATCCGTCGTGCAGTTCGTCACGGTAACAAGCTGGGCGCACAAGGTGCATTCTTCCACAAGTTGGTTGGCGTTCTAGCTGACATCATGGGTACGGCTGGTGAAGAGCTGAAGCGTCAACAAGCTGTGGTTGAAAAAGTACTGCGTATCGAAGAAGAAAACTTTGGTCGTACACTTGAGCGCGGTATGGCTATTCTAAACGAAGCACTAGATAACCTAGACGGTAAAGTACTGGACGGCGAAACCGTATTTAAACTTTACGATACTTACGGCTTCCCAGCTGACTTAACTAACGACGTAGCACGTGAGCGTGAATTCGCAATCGACGAAGAAGGTTTCGAGAAAGCGATGGAAGAGCAGCGTCAACGTGCGCGTGAAGCGGGTAACTTTGGTACTGACTACAACGCAGCAATCAAAGTTGATACGCAAACAGAATTCTGTGGTTACACAGCTACTAAAGGCTCTAGCTCTGTAGCTGCGATGTTCGTTGAAGGCAACGAAGTAGATTCACTATCTGCGGGCGACAAAGCAATCATCGTACTTGGTGAAACGCCATTCTACGCAGAGTCAGGCGGTCAGTGTGGTGACGCTGGTGAAATCCGTACTGAGTCTGGTGTATTCCACGTTGAGGACACTCAAAAACTAGGTAACGCAATCGCGCACCACGGTGTAATGGCAGAAGGCGTTCTAGCGAAAGGTGATGAAGTAGCAACTATCGTTGACGCAGAGCGTCGCGCAGCTATCTCTCTAAACCACTCAGCAACGCACTTGCTACACGCAGCACTACGCCAAGTTTTAGGTGAGCACGTAACGCAGAAAGGCTCATTGGTGAAGGCAGACAACCTACGTTTCGACTTCTCGCATCTAGAAGCCGTAACTGCAGCAGAACTGAAAGAAGTTGAGCGTCTAGTTAACGCGCAAATTCGTCGCAACCACACGATTGAAACCAACGTGATGGACATTGAGTCAGCTAAGAAGAAAGGCGCAATGGCTCTATTCGGCGAGAAGTACGATGACGAAGTACGCGTACTGTCTATGGGTGACTTCTCGACAGAGCTTTGCGGTGGTATTCACGCATCAAGCACAGGTGATATTGGCCTATTCAAAATCACTTCAGAAAGCGGCATTGCTGCAGGTATTCGACGTATTGAGGCGGTAACAGGCGAGGCTGCATTAGACGCGATTGAAGCTCAAAACGCGAAGTATGAAGAGAAACTGGCAGAATCTGCACAGAAAGCAAAAGCGCTAGAGAAAGAAGTGCAGAAGCTAAAAGATAAGATGGCGGCAGCAGAAAGCGCTAACATCATGGGCAAAGCGGTTGAAGTCAATGGTACAAAAGTTCTAGTCGCAGCTCTTGAAGGTGCTGACAGCAAGAACCTACGTACTATGGTTGATGACATCAAGAACCAAATGGGGTCTGGTGTCGTACTGCTTGCCAACGTAACAGGTGACAAGGTTGGCCTGATTGCTGGTGTGACTAAAGATCTAACTGGTAAAGTAAAAGCTGGTGATCTAGTTAAGATGATTGCTGAGCAAGTCGGTGGTAAGGGCGGTGGTCGTCCTGACATGGCTCAAGCTGGTGGTACTGATGTAGCCGCACTACCAGAGGCAATTAAAACAGTTCAGCCTTGGTTAGAAGAGCGCTTATAAGCTTTTAACTACTAAAATTACGCTCAATCAAGTTTCTTTGATTGAGCGTAATTTTTTTTAGCAGCCAAGTGGTTTAATTGACCAAAAGTTAACCGAGTCATTTAGGCTATTTGGTTTTTGTTGTAACTACTGCTTATATAATTTTTCTAAAAGGAAATACTGACGATGTAAGCAGTTCTAAAGAGACTTCGGTCTTGGGAAGGTGAAGACTGGTGAAAAAGCCCCTTATCGTGCAAAAGTTTGGCGGAACCTCCGTGGGTTCAATTGAAAGAATCCACCAAGTTGCTGAACACATCATTAAGGCGAAAAATGATGGCAATCAAGTTGTTGTTGTCGTGTCTGCAATGTCAGGCGAAACAAACAGACTGATGGACCTCGCTAAACAGATAGATAGCGTGCCTACAGCTCGAGAACTTGATGTTTTGCTCTCTGCTGGTGAGCAAGTGTCAATGGCACTGTTAGCAATGACACTCAATAAATTGGGTCATGCTGCACGCTCGCTTACCGGAGCACAGGCGAATATTGTGACGGATAATCAACACAATGACGCAACGATTAAACACATTGATACTAAGACAATTCTGGGATTGCTTGAGCAAGACCAAATCGTGATTGTTGCAGGCTTTCAAGGTGTGAATGAGAACGGGGATATCACCACATTAGGTCGAGGTGGCTCAGATACGAGCGCTGTGGCACTGGCAGGCGCATTGCGCGCTGATGAGTGTCAAATCTTTACCGACGTTGATGGTATTTATACTTGTGACCCACGTGTAGTGAAAAACGCGCGAAAATTGGCGGTTATCGATTTTCCTTCCATGGAAGCGATGGCAAGCCGAGGCGCGAAAGTATTACATTTACCTTCAGTGCAATTTGCATGGAAGAATAATGTGCCACTGCGCGTGCTTTCGACATTTGATGTTAATGAAGGCAGTCTGGTAAAGGGGGAGTTAGGCAATCAAGCCGTCTCTGGTATAGCCATTCAACGTGACCTTGCCATAATCGAAGTCGATAAAGAACATTTATCTAGTGCTACAAAACAATGTCAGATGTTGGGTATCGACATTTGGAATGTGATCGAGGAAACAGAACGGGCAGGCATCATGATAAAACAAGATGCATGTGCCAAGTTCGATCTGGTGTTCAGCGACAAAATCCGTAATAGTGAAGTGGTAAGCCTGTTGACCGCTGTGGGGCTTGAGGCCAATGGAATGGTAGAGCACGCATGCGATTTGTTGGCAAAGCGAGATATTGAGATCAATTTCAGCGCAACGAATGCACTCACTATGATGCTAGTTTTAGCACCCGAATGTGTGGATACAGCAGCAAACATTCTGCATGATGCTTACATTACGTCTAGTGAAGCATTAAACATTCAACAAAAACATGCCTTTTTAGGCTGATTTTCGCTAACAAGGTAGTTTACGAAAATATAACTTTTGTTGGATAATAGCTTTGTAGCAAGAAAATTTAGAGATTACTCAAGGAGCAAAGAATGCTAATTTTGACTCGCCGCGTAGGCGAAACACTGATGATTGGTGATGAAGTGACTGTAACTGTACTAGGTGTTAAAGGTAACCAAGTGCGTATCGGCGTTAACGCTCCGAAAGAGGTTTCAGTTCACCGTGAAGAAATCTACATGCGCATTCAAGCTGAAAAAGGCAATGGCAACGTTGCTTCAGGTAACTACTAAGTCGCTCCTGTTTACAGAGCTTAGTTTGAATGAAAAAGGCTAACCGAAGGGTTGGCCTTTTTAGTTTTTACTGTTTTTGAAAATTTGCAGAAACTATTGTGTTGAGTATGGCTGTGAATTCATCAATAATGTTGATTCGAACTTCAGAAAGTTATTTGAAAATAAATGTCTTTTTTTCAGAGAAGACTCTCTTTTTTTCATCATAATAGAGTGATAAAGTTCGTTTAATAGTCACTTTGATTAAATCAGCAACGGTTAAGCCAGTTTCGTAGATTTTTTCAAAGAAAGTGTTTGACATATTTTCGGTAAAACGTAATATGTGCCTCCGCAAGACGGTGAGGTGGCCGAGAGGCTGAAGGCGCTCCCCTGCTAAGGGAGTATACGGTTTATCCCGTATCGAGGGTTCGAATCCCTCCTTCACCGCCATTCTTGCAACGTTGATTTATCAACAAAAAGTGCGTCCTTAGCTCAGCTGGATAGAGTACCTGGCTACGAACCAGGCGGTCGGAGGTTCGAATCCTCCAGGACGCGCCATATCTCTTTTGAGATATAACAATGAAAACGGTGAGGTGGCCGAGAGGCTGAAGGCGCTCCCCTGCTAAGGGAGTATACGGTTTATCCCGTATCGAGGGTTCGAATCCCTCCTTCACCGCCATTCATTGACTGGCCCGATGGCCTTTTTTTTGTTTCGTAAGAAATGAATGTGATTTACTTCACAACTTCTTAGCAAGAAGATCTGCGCGTCCTTAGCTCAGCTGGATAGAGTACCTGGCTACGAACCAGGCGGTCGGAGGTTCGAATCCTCCAGGACGC